>CAYNVN010000096.1:0-8286 GCA_964400655.1 uncultured Lentimicrobiaceae bacterium | reverse complement strand
CCGATTTGTGGCTAGTCGTTTTTTACTTTGCGGCAAAAATATTCCGGGCTTTTTGATTAGAGGGTGACATCGCATGTCAGGTAGGTAATTTTTTTAGTTTTTTTAACTTTGCTAAAAGTTTCAAATAAAAAGATACTTATTTATAGGGCACTTGCTTACGGATTACCGCATGCACAACAACATTACACAAGCCGAAATCATCTCACCCATCCTGTTCCTTTCGGGATTGGTTTTGTTTGTTGTTTTGAGGAGGAAGGGTAAAGAAAAGGAGTTGGTTTTTTAATGGTTTGAATATGCGGCATTTGGGATTTTGAAACACTTTATCTTCAACTCTGTCACTTTTTGTCAAATGCACTGTATTTGTTAGCGTAAGTTCCACCATGCCTGCCTGCTTTCGGAATAATTCCAATTGCATTTGTTTTTTCAATCCATTTCTTTGGTGTTAAATTGAAATTATTCAGACCGGCTTGTTTTCTAAAGGTGTCGAATTCGACAGGTTTAAAATTCGGGTTGTGTAAAGTTTCTCATAATCCAATAAATTCAACAGTAATTCTATTTCTCATCCGGTTTCTAATATGGTCACTTCCTTCTTCACCCCTTACCATATCAGTCAGGCAAATGTAATCTTGTTCGTCTTTTTTTACAATCGAGATTAATTTTTCTTCAACTTTTATTTTTGTCGTTTTTCCCATTATTCAAAATTTATCTAACGACAAAGTATTTATATTCATCTGATTTGCAATTACATTTTCATTATTGCTACGTTGTCTCTATGTACGTCAACTTGTATATATATGCCCATTTTCTTAACCTTTCCCTTCTGCTATATCATTTAATATCTAATACACCCATAATCATGTCCTCTTTTTTCGGTAATTTCGATTTATGAGCTAATCGTTTTTTTACTTTGCGGCAAAAATATTCCGGGCTTTTTGATTAGGGGGGAGACATTGAATGTTGTGTAGGTGGTTTGGTGGAGTATAAAAATATTTTTTTCAATTAAGTTTGCGAAATAGCAGTTTTTGTTATTTTTGCACCCTCAAAACGGCGAGGTAGCTCAGTTGGTTAGAGCGTCGGATTCATAACCCGGAGGTCCCGAGTTCAATTCTCGGCCTCGCTACCATGTTAAAAACCGCTTCACAACGAAGCGGTTTTTTTATTTCATTCAACCGAAACGGTTTTTATTAAACACAAATACCGAACTGTCGGGCCGGAAATTTAAACGGGTGCTGAAAAATTAATCACTATCTTCTTTTGTTGTATTTTTGAATCGGCTTTTCAGCTGTTTTGTAAAGGCCCGTGCCGGTTGATTATGAAAACATTGTTTGCCATTAACTTTTTGTTTTAATATTTTTAGTGTTGAACCCGTAAACAATAGGGCAAAGCCTGAATTTACAGAACATTAACCAACTTACAGCAGATGAAATTAGATATTTTAACCAAACAGGTAGTTAATCTTACGCGTGGTGTTGGGAAATTTATTTCGCAGGAGGCGGTTAAGTTTTCCGGAAGCGATGTGGAAGAAAAAGGGGAACACAATTATGTAACGTATGTTGATAAAACGGCTGAAAAGATGCTTGTTCAGGAGCTGCGTAAAATGTTGCCTGAAGCGGGTTTTATTGCGGAGGAAGACCAAAACCTGAAAAAGGCGGATCGTTTTAACTGGATTGTTGACCCGTTGGACGGAACAACCAATTTCATCCATTCCGTTCCGCTTTATTCCATATCCGTTGCACTTACCGACAAAGATGATATTATTCTCGGTGTGGTGTATGAGATTAACCTGCAGGAAGCCTTTTACGCATGGAAAGGCGGCCCCGCTTTTCTTAACGGCAGGGTTATATCGGTTACCGGTACGGATAATATTGACAATTCGTTAATCGCAACCGGTTTCCCCTATTACGATTACTCGATGCTCGACCCTTACCTCGAACTTTTTAAAGACCTGATGAAATCTTCGGGAGGTGTCCGCCGGCTGGGTTCGGCTGCCGTTGACCTTGCCTATGTGGCTGCCGGTCGCTTTGAACTGTTTTACGAATACGGACTGAACCCTTGGGATGTGGCTGCCGGAGCGCTGATTGTTAAACAGGCGGGCGGTAAGGTAACCGATTTTAAAAACGGTGATAACTTCCTGTTCGGCGGCCAGATTATCGCTTCTAATAAAAAAGTACACGGCGAGTTTCTGGAAAAACTGAATAAATATTTTGCCAAAGAACAACTGTAACGTCTTTTGTTTGTAATATTGTAAAGGATTTTAAACAAAATCATGGTAAAAGAAAAGGTTACTAAAATAAATAAAGACAATCCCTGGCGTAGTATATCAAAAGCCATTAGCTGGCGAATTCTGGCATCGGGAGCCACCTTTTTAATCAGTTATATTATTTTTAAGCAATATACCGATAAAACCGATAACGAAATTTTGGAAACCGCATCGGTTATTACCAGCGTGGATGTGGTGGCCAAGCTGGTGTTATATTATCTGCATGAGCGTATATGGACAAACATCACCTGGGGTAAATACTGGGAGCGAAGGGCACGCCGTAAGCATATTAAAAAAATGAGAAAAGCCATTCAAAAAGAACAATGAAATCAATATTACGATATTGTTTTTTTATTCTGCTGATGACAACCGCACTGGTTGCCGTACCGCAGGATACGTTGAAACCCGTTAAGGTTTACATGTTCAAAATCAGGGAAATGATTGCTCCTCCGGTTTGGCATCATACAAAAAAGGCCTTTAAGGAGGCTGCTGATTTGAACGCAGACATCATTCTGATCGACATGAATACTTACGGCGGGATGCTGGATGCTGCCGACTCCATAAGAACCGTTATTTTGGATTCAAAGATACCGGTTTATGTATTTATCAATAAAAATGCCGCTTCGGCAGGTGCTTTGATATCCATTGCATGCGACAGCATTTATATGGCTCCCGGTTCCGGTATGGGGGCTGCTACGGTGGTAGATTCAAAAGGGGAGGTACTGCCGGATAAATATCAGTCGTATATGCGGTCGATGATGCGTGCCACGGCAGAAGCAAAAGGCCGGAATCCTGATATTGCACAGGCAATGGTCGATCCCGCAATCTATGTTAAAGGGGTTAGCGACAGCGGAAAAGTGCTCACTTTCACACCAGGCGAGGCCATAAAAAATCATTTTTGCGAAGCAGAGGTCGCCTCCTTTAACGAAGCGCTGGCCCATGCCGGAATAACAAATTACACCCTTGAAAAGCAACAGCTTACGGCAGCCGATAAGATTACCGGATTTTTAATAAACCCGATGATAAGCGGTGTGCTTATTATGATCATCATCGGCGGTATCTACTTTGAATTACAAACACCCGGTATCGGATTTCCGCTTGCGGCGGCAGTTACGGCGGCTTTGCTCTATTTTGCCCCTTTGTACATCGAAGGACTTGCAAACCACTGGGAAATATTGCTTTTTATTGCAGGATTGGTACTGCTTGCCATGGAGATTTTTGCCATTCCGGGATTCGGTGTAACCGGCTTTGCCGGCATTATGTTAATGGTATCGGGGCTTACATTAAGTCTGGTTGAGCATATTGGCCCCGGCACCTTCGACTACAACTACAACAAACTGGTAAAGGCCTTCTTTTTGGTAATCATATCAATGACCGGAGGAATCCTTGTTTCCATATTTCTTGCCAGGAAGTTGCTCGAATCACCGAAACTGGGATTTGCGCTGGTTAGCAGGCAACTGTCGTCTGACGGGTTTACCGTTGCCGAGGAGGGTTACCGCTCCATGGTGGGAAAAACCGGTGTGGCACAAACGCAACTGAGGCCTGCCGGAAAGGTGCTTATTGATAACGATGTGTTTGATGCGGTTTCGCAGGTTTCGTTCATCGAAAAAAATCAGCCGGTAAAAGTGGTTGATTATAAAAAAGGACAGCTGATTGTTCGGAAAGCCCAACAATAAATATTTTACGGTGTTTACTCTTTTTTTCCGGCCGGGGTGGTTTTTTATTTACCACGCATTATACTCGCTGATGATTTTCTCCTCATCGGCAATGCCATACCCTTATCTGTTTGTCAGGCAAAACATCCTTAAAACACCTCCGGTGATATAATGTACGGTTGTATAAGCGGTGGTTATGCTGACGGAATCATAAACAATCTTTTGTGTAAAAGTACGTTTAAAGGATGAAGATTACTTTTAATGAGAAATTACCTTTGCAGCATAATGAGTGCAGATTGCGTAAAAAAATATTTTGTTGTTGTCCTTATGCTGTTATCGGGGTTGTGGAGTTCCGCCACGGCCCAAAAACGGATGACCACCGAAGAGTATATTGCCAAATATAAAGCCACCGCCATTAAAAAGATGAAGGAGTACAAAATTCCGGCATCCATAACACTGGCACAGGGAATATTGGAATCGGGCTCGGGCAACAGCCGGCTGGCACGAAAAGCCAACAACCATTTCGGCATAAAATGCCATAAGGACTGGCACGGTAAAAAGTTTTTCATGGACGATGATGAAAAACACGAATGTTTCAGAAAATATCCCAAAGCCGAAGATTCATACCGCGACCATTCAAAGTTCTTAACACAGCGCGGCAGATACTCTTTTCTGTTTCAGTACGACATAACCGATTACAAAAAATGGGCTTACGGGTTAAAAAAGGCGGGTTATGCCACCAATCCCAAATATCCGCAACTGCTTATTCATATAATTGAAAAATATCATCTCGATCAGTACGATAAAGAGGCATCGGGCAAGCATAAAAAGAAAAAGATTAAAGATGAAAAGGAGTATGACGTTCCGGTGCTTGCCGCTTTTAAGGTTTCGGGCACAAGCCCTGAGGGAAGAAAAATATTGATCAACAACAAAAAGAAACTGGTGGTTGCCCGCAAAGGAGATACTTACGAAATAATTGCCCGGGAGTTTGAAATTTATACCTGGCAGTTGTATAAATATAACGAAACAACCAAAAAACATAAACTTACCGAAGGTGAACTGGTATATCTTGAAAAAAAACGTTCAAAGGCTGAAAAGAGATACAAATACCACCATGTGCGTGAGGGTGAATCGTTGCGCGATGTTGCCCAGTTATACGGCATGCGTTTAAACAAACTGTTAAAGATGAACAATCTGCCCAAAGGCATATCGGTTCCGGTGGGAACGGCATTGAGGGTGAGATAGTGGTGAATTATTACGGTTTTTGCCGCCGGACCGTATAATCATAATGTCGGCCCGAAAGCATTATCATTTCAGCAAAACGGGCAACCTTACCCAAAAAATTAATTGCCGGGCAAGGCAGGCGGGATTTTTTGATACATTTGCCTAAAATTCGGGCTATGTTAAAATTATTATCGAAATTTTTACTGTGGGTAGCCGGATGGAAAATTGTTGGCGACGTTCCTGAAGGCATTAACAAGGCGGTTATTTTAACGGCTCCGCATACCAGCTGGTGGGATTTCTGGATTGGCAGGCTCACTTTTTGGATGCGCGGCAGGAAAATTTATCTGCTTATAAAAAAGGAGGCTTTCAACCCTCCTTTCGGCTGGCTGCTTAAAAAGGCGGGCGGCATCCCTGTCGATCGTAAAAAACGTACCAATATTTCGTCACGCATTGCTGCGGAGTTTAAAAATCGCGACAGCATGTATCTTGTTGTAACACCCGAAGGGACAAGAAAACTGGTGTGGCACTGGAAAAAAGGATTTTATCATATTGCCATGGAAGCCGGTATTCCGATTATCCTGGGATTTTTAGACTATCCCAATAAAACCGGAGGATTCGGCCCCGTATTTTACCCCACGGGAGATTTCGATAAAGACATAAAAGAGATTTACAAATTTTATTACGATAAAGGGGCACGGCATCCCGAAAAGTTTAACCTTTCGCCGCAAAACCTCGAAACCGCCCTGAAAAAACTAAAATAAACGCTGTCGGGTTTGTACGGCTGACAGCAAAGTAACCTGCTAACCCGAATACATGGGAGGACGGAGGATTTGGTAACTCTATTTATTGAACTGTTATCTTTAAATTGTAATGACGGATCCGTTTCGGACGATATGATCAATATTAAAAACCGGTGGTAACAAGTTACTGCATAAAATGATAAAGAGATGAAAGAGATTTTTACAACAATCAATGAGCTGTCGGAAAAGTACAGAGATTACACCGCCTCCAATTTGTCGAAACTGATTAAAATAAAATCGTTAAGTACACAGGAAAAGGAGGTGCAGCTGGAGTTAAAACGCCAGATGGAGGAGGCCGGTTTTGACCAGGTGTTTATCGACGGGCTTGGAAATGTTATAGGACGTATCGGTAACGGTAAAAAAATACTGGCCATCGACGGACATATGGACACCGTTGATTTCGGAAATTTGGAAGACTGGCATTTTGACCCGCTCAGTGGTGAAGTTAAAGACGGATTTGTGCACGGCCGGGGATCGGTTGACCAGGAGGGAGGCCCTGCTTCGTTTGTTACTTCCGGCAGAATATTGAAAGAGATGGGATTTGATAAAGATGTAACCGTTTATTTTGTAGGCAGTGTAATGGAAGAGGATTGCGACGGCCTGCCGTGGAAATACATTGTTGAAGAGGATAAAATAAAACCCCATTTCGCCATCAGCACCGAACCTACCAACCTTAACATCTATCGCGGCCACCGCGGGCGAATGGAAATTGTGGTTAGCTTTTACGGTTTGTCGGCCCACGGTTCGGCTCCCGAAAGAGGAAAAAATGCCATCTACATGGCTTCGCGCGCCGCTCTGGAAATCGAAAAACTGAATGAACGGCTTGCTTACGATGAGTTTCTTGGAAAAGGAAGCATTACCATTTCGCAAATGGTTACCGGTGCACCTTCGCTTTGTGCCGTGGCCGATTTTGCCAAAATACACCTCGACAGACGGCTCACCTGGGGCGAAACCAAAGAGTCGGCGGTGGAAGAAATTGAAGCGATTGTTAAAGATATGAACGCCAAAGTTGAAGTGTTGCACTATCACGAAAAAGCATACACCGGCCTCGAATACGGTATGGAAAAGTATTATCCCACCTGGAAAATGCCCGAAGAGCATGCAGTGGTACAAACCGGTGTTTCGGTGTATAAAAACCTGTTTGACAAAGAGCCGCTGGTTGATAAATGGACATTTTCAACCAACGGTGTGGTGATTAACGGAGTTTACGGTATTCCCACCATCGGTTTCGGGCCGGGTAACGAAGTGATGGCTCACGCCCCCAACGAAAAAGTTCCGGTTGACCACCTGGTAAAAGCTTCGGCATTTTATGCGGGATATGCCTTTTTGTTTGACGATGTAACCTTATAAACCCAATTGAACGATGACAATAGATAATATGATTCAGGCGCTTAAGCAGTTGAAGCCGGCGCTTTACAACAAAGATTTTTTACTTACCTGGGAAAAAAGCGACGATGACCTGAAAGCCGTTCTGGAAATTGCATCCATCCTTAAGGAGATGCGCCGTCAGAATATATCTCCGAGGCTGTTTGATTCGGGACTTGCCATATCCATCTTCAGGGATAACTCAACCCGGACACGCTTTTCGTATGCCTCGGCGGCCAACCTGCTGGGTCTGGCGGTTCAGGACCTCGATGAAAAGAAATCGCAAATTGCTCATGGCGAAACCGTTCGCGAAACAGCCAATATGATTTCGTTTTTAACCGATTTTATCGGAATCCGCGATGATATGTTTCTTGGTGAAGGACATAAATATATGGTGGAGGTGGGCCATGCCCTCGACGACGGTTTTGCCAAAGGGGTGTTGCCGGTGCGGCCGGGTATTGTAAACCTGCAGTGCGATCAGGATCATCCTACCCAGTCTATGGCCGACCTGCTGCATCTGAAACAACATTACGGATCGCTGGAGGCCCTGCGGGGAAAAAAGATTGTAATGAGCTGGGCTTATTCTCCCTCTTACGGTAAACCGCTCTCGGTTCCGCAGGGTATCATCGCTTTAATGACCCGCATGGGCATGAATGTGGAGTTGGCTTATCCTGAAGGATACGACCTTATTCCCGAAATTGTGGACATTGCCCGTAACAATGCCAAAGCAAGTGGCGGCAGTTTTAAGGTTAGCCATTCCATGGAGGAGGCGGTACGCGATGCCGATATTGTTTACCCCAAAAGCTGGGCACCCTTTAGCGTAATGCAACAACGAACCCGGCTGCTTAAAGCGGGCGATGAAAAAGGCCTTGATGAACTGGAAAAACAGTGTCTTGCCCAAAATGCCAACTTTAAGGAGTGGGAGTATAACGACGAAAAGATGCAACATACCAAAAACGGTGATGCTTTGTATATGCACTGT
>CAYNVN010000095.1:0-93618 GCA_964400655.1 uncultured Lentimicrobiaceae bacterium | reverse complement strand
CGACAAACTGGGATTGCTGGACGTTGTTTCGGGAATTGCCGATGAGAGATTCATCAAAAACAGGGCTGTGCGCCAAAGGATTGATGCGGGGAAAATAGCGGAGGTTTCGGTGAACGGACAGCTTTTTGTTGAAAAAACCGTGATGCTTAATCCGCAGGTTGTTTTTTATTCGCCTTTTCAACAGGGGCAATCGCTTCCGGTAAAAGGTAATATTAAAACCGTTCCGTTTTTCGATTTTATGGAGGCAAGTCCGCTGGGCCGTGCCGAGTGGATAAAATTTACAGCGGCTTTTACAGGTAACGAGCCGGTGGCCGACACGATTTTTTCCGCCATTGAAAACGATTATTTGTTGCTGAAACAGAAAGTTTCGGAAACCGAAACCCGCCCAACGGTATTTTCGGGAGAGTATTTTAACGGACAGTGGCTTGTGTCGGGCGGAAAAAGTTATATGGCACAACTTTTTAAAGATGCAGGCGCATCCTATGTGTGGAAAGATGACGCATCACGGAGTACCATTGCACTGGATTTTGAAGTGGTTTTGCAAAAAGCGCAGGATGCCGATTACTGGAGACTTCTGGGTGGGGTGCCTGAAAACGACCCCTATAACAATATGCTGAAGAAAAACGGGCTTTACAGCCACTTTAAGGCATTTAAAGAACATCATATTGTTTATTGTAATCCGGCTGCAACTGCCTATTTTGAAAGGGCTAACCTCGAACCGCAGGTTGTGCTTAAAGATTTTATCCGTGTTTTTCATCCCCAACTGCTACCCGGTTATCAGCCGGTATATTACAGATTGTTGCCCTGATTAATCTTTTGCTAATTACGGATTAAATCTCCTTCTCCGAAACACCGTAAACTTCATCCGGTTCAACATTTCCGATGGGTTCGGTATGAATCATTACATCGTAAATACGGGGGATTTTTCGTTTCAGTTCCGACTCAATTGAGGAGGTAATCTCGTGTGCTTCGTTAAGGGTTAGATTACCGTCCACTTCAACATCGAGGGTAACTTCGCAAAGATTGGCAATCTTTCTTACCCTGATGCGATGCGGATTTTTCGCCCCTTCAACTTTTTTTACCGTGTCGATAATGGTGCGATAAATTTCGGTGTCTTCTATGCCGTCCATCAGTTCGCGGTTGGTTTCCATAAATATTTTAAATGCCACGAACATAATCCATAAACTGACCAGAAAAGCGGTAATGATATCTAAAACAGGCAGTTTAAAAATAAAAGTTGCCGCCAGCCCCGTAAGTACCGAGCCGGAGATGATTACATCGCTTTGCATGTTTTTTGAATTGGCAATAAGCATGGCGCTTTCAACCTGTTTGCCGGTCTTTTTAAGGTAGCTTGCCAACAGTTGTTTGATGATGATTGAAACTACGATTACATAAACCGATATTAACCCCGGTATCTCTCTTTCCTCAGGATGTATCAGTGAACCGGCGGTTGAAATGGCCAGCTGGGCACCTGCGAAAAAGATGATAAATGCCAGCAGCTTGGTGGCTACCGTATCGGCTTTTTTATATCCGTAGGGATATTTCGGGTCGGGCGGATTGGCTACAATATGAGCGGTTATCAATGTAATCACCGAAGTTAAAATATCGCTGCCAGAATCGATACCGTCAGCAACCACGGCCATACTGCCTGCAATTAAACCGATGGCAATTTTTGCCACTGCCAAAACAGCATTACCCCAGATCGCTATTCTGGAGGCCTTGATGATGATTCGCTCGCGGTTTTGCAGTTTTGACATGGTTAACTTGAGATGTGAAAAAATATTTTTAATGTTAAGTGCTTGCAAAAGTAGTATAAAACAGTGGAAGGAGGAGAAGTTGAGAAGTTGAGCTTGTTGCTCGTTACTTGTTGCTTGTTGCCCTCCCGCAAACCCCATCGTCATCCCGAAGGAAACCTTTTCGGCCGAACGAAGGCTTGTGTGGGGAGTCCGGAAAGGTTGAGAGGTTTAGCTTGTTGCTCGTTACTTGTTGCTTGTTGCCCCTGCCGCAAGCCCCAGCGTCATCCCGAGGGAGGCACGACTGAGGCCCGCCCGAACGTACCGTTCGGTACGGGCGGGAATCTCCTGAGGACCAGCCTGCCCCTTACAGACAAAAGGGAGTTCGGTCGTTCATAGTAGGGGATTCTTCCTCCCTACGGTCGTCAGAATGACGGAGAAAGAAAAGGAGGCACTACCGAAGCCCGCCAAACGCTCAACACCAAACGCTGAACGCCAGTAACTCCAAACTTTAGCGCACTCCAAGTACTTTAGGCACTCCAAACTTTAGGCACTTTTAATTTATGATTGCAGATTTATGATTTTTGATTTACCTGCCTCTCCCGCAAGCCCCATCGTCATCCCGAAGGAGACACTACCGAAGCCCGCCTGAACGCCAAACGCCAAACGCTCAACGCCAGTAACTCCAAACTCCAGGCACTCCAAACGCTGTTACTTATGATGCCCGTATTTAAACTTTTCATAAAAGCTGAGCAATTCGCTGTTTAAGTCCTGAAAAGCAACATAGTGGTTTGAGCAGCCTTTACGCGAACAAATATTTACCCGCCCGCCGGTTTTTAATGTTAACGAAACCATAGGGGCACCACACAATTTACACTCCTCTTTTACAAGCAGCTCCTTATTGCAATGAGGACAGGAAAACTCAACAACGGTGTTATCCGGAATATCAACATCCGAAACATGATCAAAACAATCATAAATGGAACAAATATGGATGGTTCCTCTGCTTTCAGGAGTAACAATATTCATTTTAATGCTCGGATAACCATGCAAAGGATGCTCTTCGCACATTAACGACTTCATGCAATAGGGACACTGAACTTCGATGGAAATATGATCTTTCATAATTTTATTTTTTTATGTTTCGTTATTTAGCTGTGTAAAGATAAACATTAGAACAATTGCATACAAGACACATCTATAATTAAGAAGCAATTTAAACTGTCATTAAAAGCCAATAAAAAGAAATAATTTTCAAAATTGAAAAAATTAATTCCATTTCGATACCAAACCAATATTATCACAAGGCATTAACCGGTATTACACAGTTCACACCTGCAAAACCACTCACGTTTTTAGCAGAATTATCTGTTAAATATTTGTCAATGGTCCGATCCCGCCGTAGTAATTTTAGTAACTTTGCCGCTCTGTTTAAATTTATTCTAAATAGCAGATAATGGAAGACAAATCAAATCAAAATAAAGTATTAGAAGAGGTTACGGGGAGTGATTACAAATACGGCTTTGTGTCGGACATCGAAAACGATTCGGCACCTGTGGGCCTTAACGAGGATACGGTGCGACTCATATCAAAAAAGAAAGGAGAGCCCGGGTGGTTATTACAGTTCCGGCTTAAAGCCTACCGTCACTGGCTCACATTGGAAGAACCCGACTGGGCATTGCTCAACCATCCTCCCATAAACTATCAGGATATCATATATTACTCGGCCCCAAAGAAAAAGAAAGAGCTGAAAAGCCTTGATGAGGTTGACCCTGAATTGCTGGATACTTTCAACAAGCTGGGCATTCCGCTGGAAGAGCAAAAGGTACTTGCCGGAGTGGCGGTGGATGCGGTTATCGACAGCGTTTCGGTAAAAACCACTTTTAAGGAAACGCTTTCCAAACACGGTATCATTTTCAGCTCCTTCTCGGAAGCGGTAAAAGAGCACCCCGACCTTGTAAAAAAATATCTTGCCAGTGTGGTACCTTACACCGACAACTATTTTGCCGCACTCAATTCGGCAGTCTTTAGCGACGGGTCGTTTGTTTACATCCCCAAGGGGGTGCGCTGTCCCATTGAACTGTCAACCTACTTCAGAATTAATGCGGCCAATACCGGGCAGTTTGAACGAACCCTTATTGTAGCGGAAGACGATTCCTATGTTAGTTATCTTGAAGGTTGTACGGCCCCCATGAGGGATGAAAACCAGTTACACGCTGCCATCGTCGAAATTGTTGTAATGAACAACGCCGAGGTTAAATACTCTACGGTACAAAACTGGTATCCGGGTGATAAAGAAGGTAATGGAGGTATTTACAATTTTGTAACCAAGCGGGCCGCTTGTAAAGGGGTCAATTCAAAAATCAGCTGGACTCAGGTTGAAACCGGCTCTGCAATCACATGGAAATATCCAAGTTGTGTATTAATGGGCGATAATTCCGTGGGTGAGTTTTATTCGGTGGCTGTTACCAACAACCATCAACAGGCCGACACCGGAACCAAGATGATTCACATCGGGAAAAACACAAAAAGCACCATTATATCAAAAGGTATATCGGCAGGAAAAAGCAACAACAGTTATCGCGGTTTGGTACGTATCAGCAAAAAGGCCGATGGTGCCCGTAATTTCTCGCAATGCGATTCGTTGTTATTGGGCGATAAATGCGGAGCACACACTTTTCCTTACATCAATACGGCCAACGATTCAGCCATAGTTGAACACGAAGCCACCACTTCAAAAATATCGGAAGAGCAGCTGTTTTACTGTCAGCAACGCGGTATTGATGCCGAAAAAGCCATTGGCCTGATTGTAAACGGGTATGCCAAAGAGGTGCTAAACAAACTACCCATGGAGTTTGCAGTTGAGGCAAGAAAACTTTTGGAAATAACTTTGGAGGGAAGCGTTGGATAAAGAAGCATTTAAAGTGCCTGCGGTTTGAGATGCTTAAAATTAAAACACGGCTCAAAACTCAAATATCCAGGCACTCCGGGCACTCCAAACTTAATATAAAACAACAACCGATAAAACAAATAAGTATCATGCTTTTAAACATAAAAAATCTTCATGTTGCCATAAACGGCAAAGAAATTTTAAAGGGATTTAATCTTCAGGTAAACGAGGGAGAAATTCATGCCATCATGGGCCCCAACGGAACCGGAAAAAGTACCCTGGCCGCTGCCATCACCGGACGCGAAGGCTACCAAATAACCAAAGGTGAAATTATTTATAAGGGACAGGTAATTAACGACTGGACACCCGACAAGCGGGCAAACGAGGGGGTTTTTCTCAGTTTTCAATATCCGGTAGAAATTCCGGGAGTAAGCATGACCAACTTTATGCGCACGGCGCTTAATGCCAAACGCAACTACCTTGGTCAGCCGCAAATGAAAGCCGGTGAGTTTCTGAAAATGATGGAAGAGAAAAAGAAACTGGTGGAAATTACCGCCAAACTCACCAACCGCTCGGTTAACGAAGGCTTTTCGGGTGGAGAAAAGAAAAAAAATGAAATCTTCCAGATGGCCATGCTGGAACCTACCCTTGCCATTCTTGACGAAACCGATTCCGGACTGGATATTGATGCCCTTAAAGTGGTGGCCAAAGGAGTAAATACGTTAAAATCGGACAACAACGCATTTATTGTTATTACCCACTATCAGCGGCTGCTCGATTACATTGTTCCCGACTTTGTGCATGTAATGTACAAGGGGAAAATTGTAAAATCGGGCGGAAAAGGGCTTGCCCTTGAGCTTGAAGAGAACGGATACGACTGGGTAAAAGAACTTTATGGAGAAGAGTAAAGATTAATACTATGAAATCGGAAAGAACAATATCTCCTCTGGAAAAAATTCTTCTTCAGTATGCCGAAAAAAATACGGTTTCCCAAACAGAAGAAAAGAGCGGCAGAGTACCGGATATAAAGCAAAAAGCATTGGAGCTGTTTCGCAAAAGCGGTCTGCCGGATAAAAAACTGGAAAAATGGCGCAACACCGATATGTCGGACTGGTATCAAAAAACTTTTAATCCCGAAACGGGCCCCGAAGTTTTTACCAAAGAGGTAAACGATATTTTTGAATGCACGGTTCAGGGATTTGACTCAAATGTGGTTTCCGTTCTTAACGGCCATTATTACAGTCCCGAAACATTGAGTCTGCAAAAGCTTGAAAACGGTGTAATAATAGGAAGTCTGGCAAAGGCAAAAATCCAATATCCCGAATATTTTGAAAAGTATTACGGTGAAATCGCCGAAACCGCAACCAACGGCCTAACAGCCATCAATACCGCCATTGCGGAAGACGGAGTTTTTATCTACATTCCGGATAATGTTGTTGTGGAAAAACCGGTTCAGCTTATCAAGCTGGTTAATAAACGCGGATTGATGCTTAATACCCGAAACCTTATTATTCTGGGAAAAAACAGCAGCTTTACCTTTCTGCATTGCGACGATTCCATCAACCACGACGACAGCTTTATCAACACACTAACGGAAATTCATATTGGCGAAAATGCCACCCTCGACCTTTATAAACTGCAAAACATTAACGACGAAACAGCACTTATAAACAACTCTTTCTTTAATATGGAGCGCGATAGCCGACTAAAGGTAAATGTGTTGAGTTTTAACGGCGGATTAATTCGTAACGAGCTGCATGTTAACCTAAACGGCACGGGTGCCGATGCCCGTTTAAACGGGCTTTACCTGATGGATAAAAAGCAGCATATCGATAATCAGGTTTATGTAAACCATAACGCACCGCACTGTAACAGCAGCGAGCTTTTTAAAGGAATACTCGACAACCAGGCAAGGGGTGTTTTTAACGGATATATTTACGTGGCCCGCGATGCACAAAAAACCAACGCATTCCAGCGTAACAATAATATTTTAATGACCTCATCGGCAAAAATCAACACCATGCCGTTTTTGGAAATTTATGCCGACGACGTTCAGTGCAGCCACGGAGCAACCGTTGGACAAATCGACAACGAAGCCTTGTTTTATTTGATGCAGCGCGGAATCCCCTTCGACGATGCCCGTATGTTGCTAATGTTTGCTTTTGCCGCCGAAATTACCGACAACATTAAAATAGAAACCCTCAAAACCAACATCGACGACATGGTTAAAAAACGGCTACGCGGTGAGCTTTCCATTTGCGACAGATGTGTGTTGCACTGCACCGTACCCGACAAACCCATTGAGTTTGATATTGATTTGAGTAAAATTTAAAAATAACCGGTCGCTGCGTTTAACTTATCTTTGCACCTTATTATTACAGCGGGTAAAACAACAACCATGACATACAATATCAATAAAATACGTTCCGACTTTCCCATTCTTCAGAAGGAAGTTAACGGAAAACCTTTGGTTTATTTTGATAACGGTGCCACCACACAAAAACCGAAACAGGTAATTGACAGAATCGGCAAATATTATCTCGAAGAGAACAGCAATGTTCACCGGGGTGTTCATACATTAAGTCAGGAAGCCACCAACCTGTTTGAAGGTTCACGCGAATACATCCGCCGTTTCATCAATGCCGAAGAGACCAAAGAGATTATTTTTACAAAAGGCACTACCGAATCGATTAACCTGTTGGCAACAGCCCTGAAACCATGGATTGTTAAGGGTGATGAAATTTTGGTTACAGCCATGGAACACCACTCCAACTTTGTGCCGTGGCAACAACTTTGCGAAGAACGCGGTGCCCGCTTAAAAATTGTTCCCATTGAGCGCAACGGCGAACTGGATATGGAGTTTCTGTCGAAAATGATGAATCCTTATACCAAACTCCTTGCCCTGACCCACGTTTCCAATGTACTGGGAACAGTTAACCCGGTTAAGGAAATCATCAAAATTGCAAAAGATAAAGGGGTACCGGTATTGCTCGACGGGGCACAGGCCATTGCCCACACAAAAGTAGATGTTCAGGATTTGGATTGCGACTTTTATGTTTTTTCGGGTCATAAAGCCTATGCTCCCATGGGAACCGGGGTTCTTTATGCAAGGTATAACTGGATGCGCCGCCTTCCTCCCTACCAGTTTGGCGGCGAAATGATTGAAACCGTCACTTTTGAAAAATCCACATTTAACGAGCTTCCTTACAAATACGAAGCGGGAACCCCCAACGTGGCAGGCGTTTTGGGTCTTGAAGCCGCGTTACGATACATCAACGAAACGGGAATTGATGCCATTGCACAACACGAAAAGGAATTGTTAAAATATGCCGAAGAAAAAATATCGGAAACAGAAGGAGTGAGAATTATTGGGACAGCCGCCGAAAAAGCAGGTGCTCTCTCGTTTGTGGTTGACGGGACCCATCCGTACGATATAGGCATGTTGCTTGACAAAACAGGCGTTGCTGTCAGAACAGGGCATCACTGTGCACAACCCCTGATTGATTTTCTCGGACTTCCGGGCACGGTAAGAGCCTCCTTTGCCATGTACAACACCTTTGAAGAAATAGATGCTTTTTCAGAAGCATTAACCAAAATTGTCAAAATGTTAAAATAACACAAATATTTCCTGCTAAATTGACACCTGTTTATAAATGGCTCACGATTTGATTACACCTCTGCATATTAACTTTTAAAAAAAACAAAATTATGGTAAAACTTGAAATTAAAAACATAAAAGAACTTCCCAATGAAACGCTGAAGGAACAGTTCACTCAGATATGCAACGAAAAAAGAGATTATCTGGATGAATATTTTAAAAAATATGAAAAAGACCTTACGTTGGAGATCATTGTAAACAAAGACGGTGACATTTATAAAGTAAGCGCTTCGTTAAACATGAAAAGCAAAAAGGTGCTGCACGTTGAAGAAAGTAAAGATGTATTGGCAGCTGTTACCAAAATGCTTAAACAGTTTATCACCGAAGTAAAAAGACAAAAAGAGCTGGAGCGTAAAGACTATCTTTACAAACGGAAACGATAAAACAAGAACCGTTATTAACGCAATGACCATACAGGAGAAACAACAATCAATTATTGAGGAGTTTTCCATGTTCGATGACTGGATGGATAAATATTCCTACCTCATCGAACTTGGAAAAGAACTCCCTGCCATTGATGAAAAATACAAAGATCCGCAACATCTTATCTCAGGATGCCAGTCGAGGGTTTGGCTCCATGCCGAATTAAAAGACGGGAAAATTTACTTTAGTGCCGATAGCGATGCCGTTATAACCAAAGGTATTGTCAGCTTACTGATAAAAGCCTTTTCGGGGCACACACCCGACGAAATATTAAACGCCGGAACCGGCTTTTTAGAAGAGATAGGGCTTAAAGAACACCTCTCGCCCACCCGTTCCAACGGCCTTGTTTCCATGATCAAACAAATACAACTTTACGCACGTGCATTCAAACTAAAAGAATCCAATTCATAAACCATGACACACGAAGAGAAAAAAGAGATTCAGGATAACATCCGCATAGCCTTAAAAAATATTTACGACCCTGAAATTCCGGTAAACATTTGGGAACTGGGGCTTATTTATGATGTTGATGTTAAAGATGACGGCACGGTAAAAGTAACCATGACCCTTACTGCTCCCAACTGTCCCGTAGCCGAAAGTTTGCCCCAGGAGGTAAAGGAATCGGTGCTGGATGTAAAAGGAGTTCGTGGTGCCGAAGTGGAAATAACCTTCGACCCTCCATGGAATCAGGAGATGATTTCGGAAGAGGCAAAACTGGAACTGGGATTGTTGTAAACAATCCGGTTACCCTATCTTTTTAAATGGCGGTCGATTTCGCGCTGACTGTCTTTCTTTTTCAAATCCTCACGCTTGTCGTAAAAATGTTTTCCTTTGGCAAGGGCTATTTCAAGCTTGGCCAGTCCGCGGTCGTTTATAAACAAGGTAATGGGAATAATGGTTAATCCTTTATCCTTAACCTTATTTTTCAGCTTTTTAAGCTCACGCGCAGTCAGCAACAGTTTCCGTACCCGCTTGGGGAAATGATTGTTGTATGTTCCGTACGAATACTCGGCAATGTGCATCCCCACAATAAACAATTCATTCTCTTCAAAAGTGCAATAGGCATCTGCCAAACTTGCTTTTCCGGCTCGTATCGATTTAATTTCGGTACCGGTTAAAACAATCCCCGCGATGTATTTTTCCAGAAAAAAATACTCGTGTGAAGCACGCTTGTTTTTTATTTTGATATTGTTTGCCATCGATACTACTAACGGGTTAAAAACGGGGCTGCAAAGGTAATTAATTATTCATCTGTAACCTTGATGATAACAATATCAAAATCATTCTCAAATTTTACGGCAACGGCCAGCTTACTGCCGTCGGGTGATAGTGCCGGTGAAAATTTGGGAAAACGGTCATCCAGCAATATATATGTTGAAGTCCCGTCGCTGCGCACCGATAGCAGCCTGAAAACCGAATCGGGTTGCTTATCGCTATAAATAATTCTGAAACCCGCATCAGACCAGCAATAACTACTGCCCTGCACCGAATCCAGATGACAAACCCGCTCACCATACCAGTTGATTTCCTCCATCGACCGTTTATAGGGAGGCTCTTTATCCTGCAGCCCGAAAAGAATTACCTTTCCGTTGGGAGAAAATACCGGAGCGGAAACCTTTTTTCCGGTATAATGCGTAAGCCGGTTCAGGTTATCGTAAACAAAATCGTAACTGAATATTTGCCATGTTTCCGAGTTCCGGTCGTATCCTTTAAACACCACCAGCCTGCCCGATGGCGAAAAAGAGGGTGCTTCGCAAAATAGTTTTCTTGTAAACAGCACATCCTTCCGGCCTGTTACCGTATCAATTTTAAAAAGGTAAACCTTATTGCCAATCCGCGAATCGAAAGCAACGCTGTTGCTTTCAGGCATAAAAACCGGATGTTGTTCATCGGCTTTTCCGTTTGTCAACCGTAAAACCGTATCCTTTAAAAAATCGTACAAAAAAATATCATTGTTTCCATATCTGTTGCTTTGAAACACCAGCCGCGTTCCGTCGGCCGACCATGCCGGATAAAGTTCATCGCTGTTTTTCATTTTTATTCTGAATACACTGTCGGCATTCAGCTCCCGGGCAACCAAACAGCTGCCGTTTAATGCCACAAAAACAGCGATTAACAAAACAGATATTACAATTTTAACCTTTCTCATAATGCTTCAGGTGCCAAAAGTAAACAATCAAAATTATACCCACACTTAGGTAGCAACTATTTACTTAAACTTTGCTTACTTTGCAGCGAAATGACACTGGCAGATTTAAAAAACGGCGAAAAGTCGATTATTACCAAAGTTAGAGGCAGCGGTGCTTTCCGCAAGCGCATCATCGAGATGGGTTTTGTGGTTGGCAAGGAGGTTACGGTGGTAAAAAATGCTCCGTTAAAAGACCCCATTGAATACAATATTATGGGGTACGATGTATCGTTGCGCAGGCAGGAAGCACGTTTAATAGAGGTATCGAAAAAAGGGAACGGTAACGGACTTAAAGCGTTTGCCGGAACCATTGAAACGGAAAACACTCCCGTAATTAACGGAGGCCGCCATTCAAAGGTTATCAATGTGGCGCTGGTGGGAAACCCCAATTGCGGCAAAACCACCCTTTTTAATTTTGCTTCGCACTCCAAAGAAAAAACCGGAAATTACGGCGGGGTTACGGTGGGAGCTGCCACCGCAAAGTTTTTTCACAGGGGATATACCTTTGTTTTAACCGACCTGCCCGGAACCTATTCCATCACCAGCTACACCCCCGAAGAACTCTTTGTCCGCTCTCACATCATTGAAGAGGTGCCCGATATTATTTTAAATGTTATCGACACCTCAAACCTCGAGCGCAATCTTTATCTTACCACCCAGCTTATTGATATGGACCTGCGCGTGGTTGTAGGGCTTAATATGTGGGATGAGTTTCTTGCCAAAGGCGACCGCTTTGATTACGAAAGCCTCGGAAAAATGATTGGTATCCCGATGGTTCCCATTGTGGCATCAAAGGGACGGGGTATCGGAAAACTTTTTAACCGGATTATTGATGTTTTTGAAGGACGCGACAAAGATGTGCGTCACATTCATATTAACTACGGAAAATATACCGAACGAATCATTAAAGAACTTCAGGAACTTATCCGGAGGCCCGGCAACGAAGCCCTGACCACTGTTATTTCGCCCCGGTATATTGCCATTAAACTGTTAGAACAGGATAAGGAAGAGATAAAACGCGTAAAAGAAAAATGTGTTAATGCCGATGAAATTCTGGAAGTAAGCAGGATTGAATCGGAAAACCTGTCGAAACTTCGTAACGAACCGGTTGAAACGGTTATTACCGATGCCAAATACGGTTTTATCGAAGGGGCTTTACGCGAAACCTATAAACCGGCTTCCAAAATAAAGCGCATATCGCAAAGCCGCATTATCGATTCCATTGTAACCAGCAAAATACTGAGTTATCCCATCTTTTTGTTTGCCATGTGGCTCACCTTTCAGGCCACTTTTTACCTTGGCGATTATCCCATGCAGTGGATTCAGGCCGGCGTTGACTGGCTGAGCGAAACCGCAAAAATGATTTTACCCGAAGGAATTATAAGAGATGCCCTTGCCGACGGCATCATCGAAGGGGTGGGTGGTGTTATCATATTCCTGCCCAATATTTTAATTCTTTTCTTTTTTATAACACTTATGGAAGCCTCGGGCTATATGGCACGGGTGGCATTTATTGTCGACAAACTGATGCACAGGGTGGGGCTTCACGGCAAGTCGTTTATTCCCATGCTGATGGGTTTCGGTTGTAATGTGCCCGCCATTATGGCTACCCGCACCATCGAAAGTAAATCCGACCGTTTGGTAACCATGCTCATCATCCCGTTTATGTCGTGCAGCGCCCGGTATCCGGTGTATATTCTGATTCTTTCGGCGTTTTTCGACGACTATCGCGGAACCCTGCTGTTTGCCATTTATCTGTTCGGAATCGTTTTGGCCGGTTTGGTTGCCTGGATTTTGAAAAAAACCATGTTCAAGGTTAATACCATTCCCTTTGTAATGGAACTGCCGCCTTACCGCGTACCGCCGCTAAAATCGGTACTGAAACAAACGTGGTTTAAAGGCGAGCAATATTTACGTAAAATGGGAACCACCATTCTTATTGCTTCCATCATTATATGGGTACTGGGCTATTTTCCAAGAGGAAAGAAAATTGAGCAGGAATACAATACAAAAATCGAACAGGTTTCAAAACAGTTTGAAGACATTCAGGCTGACAGTAACAAACAACTAACCCTTTTACGCAATCAAAAAATCGATTCGCTAAACCGGGAAAAACATTTGTTAATGCAGGAAAACTCTTTCATAGGCAGAATAGGTAAATTTATTACACCGGTAATAGCACCCCTGGGATTCGACTGGCGAATGGGGGTTAGTCTGGTTGCGGGATCGGCGGCTAAAGAGGTTGTTATCAGCACCATGAGCGTATTGTTCCAGGGCGACCCCGATAAAGAATCGTCACAGGGTTTGGTTAAACGCCTGCAAACGGCCGTTTATTCCAGCGGACCTAAAAAAGGAATGCCCGTTTTTACCCCTTTGATCGCCCTTTCGTTTATGTTGTTCATTTTAATTTACTTTCCTTGTGTAGCGGTTATTGCCGCCATAAAAAGCGAATCGGGAAAATGGAAATGGCCTCTGTTTCTGGCAGGTTACACCACCGTTATGGCATGGGTGGTTTCATTTCTTGTATATCAAATAGGGAGCCTTGCAGGTTTTTGATTAATGCCGGCATTATCGTTTTGATTATTTTTGTTTTGTATAACACTTTACATTTAAAAAAAATAGAGTAACTTTGATTGCTCCGAAAATTAAAAAATACAGCTATGTTAATTGACAAAGACAAATTCCGGGAAAACTTTGAATTTTTCGATAAAGAGATTGTACTCGATATTATCAATATGTTTATTGATGAGTATCCCGAAAGAATGCAGAAAATCAAACAAAACATTGACGATAAAGATTTTGAAAACCTGAAATTTAATGCCCACAGCTTAAAGGGGGTTATCGCCAATTTTGTAGCCGACGAAGCTACCGCTGTTGCAAAAGCACTGGAAAACAAAGGTAAAAACCAAGACCCTGAAGGAGTTGATGAACTTTACCAAACCCTTGTTGAAAAAGCAGGACAGGTTGTTGAAGAGCTGAAAGAACTTAAAAAAGATTTCATATAAGTACTTTCTTTAGAAACAATAATCATTCGATTAATAAAATATTGCCGTAAAAGTACATGTGTATTTTTACGGCTTTTTTTATTCCAGCCTGTTTAACCCGTCGATAGCCAGCGGATAGTTGGTGGTAAGTTTTAAAGCCTCACGATATTTTTCTTTTGCCTTAGCGGTATCTCCCATTGCTTCGTAAACCCTGCCCAAATTATAAACAGCTTCGGTATAATCGGGTTTTATTTCAATGGCCTTTTTAAACTCCTGCTCAGCCTTTTCAAACTCCAAATAATCGGTAAGAAAAATATATCCTTTATTGAAACGGGCCTCGGCATTATCGGGATGACGGCTTATCAGAGTGTCGTAAACTGTCAGTGCCTTTTTAAACTGTTTCTCCTTTTGGTATAACATTGCCAGCGAATAGAGTGCCAGTGTATTATCCGGTTTAATTTCAATGGCCTTTTTGTAGTACTTAACGGCAGAAGCATCGTTTTTTGCATCGAGCACCACGGCAAGGTTAAGATTTGCCGCAAAAAATCCGGTATCAAGTGCTGCAGCAACTTTCATCAGCCTGATGCAACCGGCGGAATCTCTTTGTTCCAGTGCCGAAACTCCTTTTATGTAATAGGCCTCGGCATTATCGGGGTTAATGGTTAATACTTTATCGGCAAACGAATCGGCAGACTGGTATTTTCGAAGAATCAGTTTTACCCTGGCCATCTTCATATATCCTTCCTGGTTATCAGGAGCAAGCGAAATGGCTTTACGGATGGAGGCCAGACTATTTTCAACTTTTCCAATGGTAAAATAAACATCCGCCAGCAATAAAAACAGTGCCGGGTCTTTTTTATTCAACTCCAAAGCCCTGTTAATATCGCGAAAAGCAAAATCCACATTTCCCTCTTCCAGATAGAGGGAAGCACGCTTTTTCCAAAGATCGTAATTGGAAGAATCCTGTTTTATCTCTTCCGTTAATAATTGAATGGAATTGTCGGTATTCAGGGCATGTTCATACTCCTTATCCGATTTATTACTGCTGTTACCACAGGAAGTTAAAAACATAAACATTCCTAAAATACCCGTAAGCCAAATCAAACCCTGTTTCATCCTTATTCCTTATTGTGATGTTTACGCCGTTTATTTGCTCTTCTCGTCCAGAGCGGCAAAAATTTTAGTTTCAAGCTCTTCCGTTAAGTCGGGATTATCTTTTAACAGATTTTTAACGGCATCGCGTCCCTGGCCCAGTTTGGTTTCGCCGTAACTGAACCACGAACCGCTTTTTTTGATGATTCCGTGTTCAACACCCAGGTCAATTATCTCGCCCACTTTTGAAATTCCTTCGCCGTACATAATGTCGAACTCGGCTTTACGGAACGGCGGGGCCACTTTATTTTTAACCACTTTTACCCGCACTCGGTTTCCTGTAACATTTTCGGTATCTTTAATCTGGCTGATACGTCTGATATCGAGCCGCACGGAGGCATAAAATTTCAGGGCATTACCACCGGTGGTGGTTTCGGGATTTCCGAACATTACCCCTATTTTTTCGCGCAACTGATTGATAAAAATACAAACGGTGTTGGTACGGTTGATATTGGCGGTAAGCTTACGCAGCGCCTGCGACATCAAACGTGCCTGCAATCCCATTTTGGAATCACCCATTTCGCCTTCAATCTCGCTTTTGGGGGTAAGGGCCGCCACCGAGTCGATAACAATAACGTCAATGGCACCCGAACGGATAAGGTTATCGGTAATTTCCAGTGCCTGTTCACCGTTATCGGGTTGCGACACCAGCAAATTTTCGGTATCCACTCCGAGTTTCTCGGCATAAAACCGGTCGAAAGCATGTTCGGCATCAATAAATGCAGCAATACCACCGGCTTTTTGGGCTTCGGCAATAACATGAATGGCAAGGGTTGTTTTTCCCGACGACTCGGGCCCGTATATTTCGGTAACCCGCCCCTTAGGCAGTCCGCCAATACCCAGTGCATGGTCGAGCCCTATGGAACCTGTTGAAATGGCCGGAATATTTTCCACCACGTTTTCACCCAGTTTCATTATGGTACCCTTACCGAAATTTTTTTCGATATTGCCCAAAGTAGCTTCGAGCGCCTTTAATTTTTTCTGTTTTTCCTGTTCGGCCTGCGCCTTTGCTTTATCAGTTGTCATATTCAATTATTTTTCTAATGTTTCTAAAATCTGTGCCGTATGTTCTTTGGTTTTAACCTTTTTAAACAGGTGTTCGATGTTGCCGTTCTCATCAATAATAAAAGTGGTACGGAAAACACCTTCATATTCGCGTCCGTAATTTTTCTTCAACCCCCAAACACCGTAATCTTTAAGAATCTTTTTATCGGTATCGGAAATTAACGGAAAGGGAAGATTATATTTTTCGGCAAACCGTTTGTGCGATTTCACCGAATCGGGGCTGACCCCTATTACCGCATAACCCTTTTCAAGCCAAAGGTTATAATTGTCGCGCAAATTGCACGCTTCGGCAGTACATCCCGGAGTATTGTCTTTAGGATAAAAATACAATATCACTTTTTTCCCTTTAAAATCCGACAGTGAAACCTCCTTTTCGTTCTGATCAACACCTTTGAAATCAGGTGCTTTATCGCCTGTTTTTAAGTTTGTCATGGTTGTTGTTTTAATAGTTACAAAGATAAGTTTTTAATTCAAACGGAAATAATTTTATTGTATCTGTAACTTTTAAAACCGGCTTGCCGTCATATTCACAAATCAAAACAAATAATTACAATTATGAAAAAGAATATCTTAATTGCCGTTTTATTATTTATAACAGCAGGGTTGTTTGCAAGAGATAATTCTGTAAAAAAAAGGGTTATTGTAGAACCCTTTTCAGTACTTAAAGTAGGTGGTGCATCAAACGTAAATTTGATTAAAGGTGACGAATATATCGTAGTTATTGAAGCTCCGGCACGCATTCAGGATGAAATCACGGTGAAAGTAAAAAACCGAACACTGGATATCCACTACAAAAACATCCAGCTTAAAAATTATGAAGATTTAATCTTTTATGTTACCCTTCCCGAATTATCCGGTCTGGACGCTTCGGGAGCCAGCGATGTAAAAACAACGGGCGAAACCTTTACAGGCGACAATCTTACACTGGATGTAAGCGGTGCCGCCGACGTAACCCTGAACATAGATTACAACAGTTTAAATGCCGACGTTTCGGGTGCAGCATCCGTAAAACTCACGGGAAAGGTTAACAAACAACATGTAACAGCCAGCGGTGCCGCCGACTATATTGCCAAAGATATGGTTTCGGACACAGCCAAAATAACCGCCACAGGCGCTTCCAGCGTATATGTTAATGTGGTACACAGCATCGACTACAAAACCACCGGCGCTGCCGATGTAAAATTTAAAGGAAATCCTGAAAGCTGGAATCTGGATACGGATAAAAATGGTCAACACATGATTATTACGAGCCCCAATAGCGGAGTTTATATAAGCAGTCCCGACAACTATACCGACACCACCAAAGTAAGGGTTGGCAGTATTGACGTGGAAGTTGTTGACGGCGATACGGTAACGGTTAGGATTGGAGGCCATCAACTCAAAGTTGACGATGACGGAAATGTAAAATGGGAACGCGTTAACGCCCCGAGATTCAACGGCCACTGGGGCGGCGTTGAAATCGGTATCAACGGTTACCTTACTCCCGATTTCAACACAAGCTGGGGAGAAGCCTTTGATTACCTCAACCTTAAATACGAACGCTCCGTAGCACTAAACCTTAACGTTTGGGAGCAAAACATACCTTTCAATAAGAAAAAAACCATCGGTATGATGACCGGTTTGGGAATGTCATGGAACAATTACTTTTTTACCAATCAAACCAAACTGGTAAACGGCGAATCAAAAGTTGAAGGTTATTATATTACGGGAACAAGTGTTAGAAAAACCAAACTGGTCAACATGTACATTACCGTACCCGTTTTGTTTGAATTTCAAACCGGTAACATGAACCGCAATAAACGGTTTCATGTTACCCTTGGCGGCATCATCGGTGCAAGGGTTACTTCGCATACCAAAATATACTTTAACGAGGCCAACGCAGAATACCGTCTGGAAAACCCTGCAACCGGTATCCCCTCGTTTGAAAAATATACCACACCCGACCGCGACAACAGAAACATTGTTAAATCATACAACAGTTTTTACCAGCCCCCATTCCGGTTTGATGCCCGCTTTGGCATCGGTTACGGCTGGCTGAACATTTTTGCAACTTACGGCATAAACACTTTTTTCCAAAGCGAAAAAGGCCCCGAACTACACCCATGGACCATTGGCATAACCCTGGCAGGATGGTAAATATTTTCTTGTAACGTTAATTGAACCGCCGGCAGAATTTGCCGGCGGTTTTTTTTGCAGCAACCGTTCAGGCTTTACAACAAATTTATAAACCTTTTTATCTTTGTCCTAAACAAAAGCATTATGAAGCAATCAGCCAATCCCAAATACCTGGAACAGCAACGTAACGAAATTACCGAATATGTTATTTACCAAAAGCTGGCAAAACTGTCAACGGATAATAAAAATGCTGAAATCTTGCGAAGCATTGCCGACGACGAAAAGAGACATTATGACTTCTGGAAATCGGTAACCGGTGTTGATGTGGAACC
This sequence comes from uncultured Lentimicrobiaceae bacterium, assembly GCA_964400655.1. Lineage (GTDB taxonomy): Bacteria > Bacteroidota > Bacteroidia > Bacteroidales > F082 > B16-G9. The sequence continues at coordinate 75,078 of CAYNVN010000095.1, read as the reverse complement.
CAACGAAAAACAGGTAAAAAAATATTTAATGCTGGCCAGACTTTTCGGATTGTCGTTTTCGTTGCGGCTGATGGAAAAAGGAGAAGAAGGAGCAAGCCGTTTTTACGATTCCATTGCCGACGAGCTGCCCGGTGTTTTAATGATAAAAGAGGATGAGGAACTTCATGAGCAACAACTAATCGACATCCTCAACGATGAACGTCTGAATTATGCCGGTGCCATTGTTTTAGGACTAAACGATGCTTTGGTAGAGTTTACCGGAACACTGGCAGGATTAACCTTTGCTTTCGGCAACAACAAAATAATAGGCGTTACCGGGCTGATAATGGGTGTGGCAGCTTCTTTGTCCATGGCGGCATCGGGTTACCTTGCTTCGCAGGAGGATGAACGCGACGAACTAAACCCTGTTAAATCGGCGGCTTTTACAGGCATTGCCTATATACTTACCGTAGCTTTCCTTGTATTCCCCTATCTTATACAAGATAACCCCTACATTGCCCTTGGCGGCATGTTGATTGTTACCGTTCTTATCATTGCCGCTTATACTTATTATATTTCAGTCGCTAAAAATGTAAAATTCTCACGCAGATTTTCCAATATGGTTGCCATATCGCTGGGCGTAGCCGTTCTTTCATTCGGTATCGGTATGGCCGTGAAAATGGTTTTTAATGTGGAGATGTAAAGAGAGGTTCAGAGGTTCAGAAGTTTAAAAGTTCAAGGTTTGAAGTTTGACAACGACGTAGTTTTGGGTTTTTTGTTTTCTTAATTTGGATTTATTTGATATTTGGTGCTTGTGTTTTGGAATTTACTCAAGGCACTCCAAACTCCAGCGCACTTTAGGCACTTTTAATTTTTGATTGCTGATTTTTGATTTTTGATTTGTCCTGACGGCTGTTCAAGGTTCAATGTTTGAATGTTTAAAAGTTGAGAGGTTCAAAAGTTAAGAGGTTGGGAAGCTGAGATGCTTTAGATTTGATACCTCATGTTTCTGTTTTTTTATTTCCTTTATCAAAAATCAGTAAATTGCCGGCATAAAATATAAGCCCTGCATGATTAATCGTCCGAAACGTTCCATATTTACTTTATCGGTGGTATTGCTGCTGATGTTGCTGTTGGTTTTATCGATGGCAAACCTGTGGCTGGGATCGGTTTATATTTCGCCGGAGGATGTTTGGCTGGTGATTACCGGAAAAGCATCTTCGCCTCAGACCTCCGTTATTATTTGGGAATACAGAATGCCTCAGGTTTTTACTGCCATTGCAACAGGTATGGGGCTTAGTATTGCAGGATTGCTGTTGCAAACGGTTTTTCGCAATCCGCTGGCAGGGCCGTCGGTTTTGGGGATAAGTGCCGGCGCAAGTCTGGGAGTGGCCGTAGTGGTGCTTGCCGGCTCAGTCTTTGGAACCGATATTTTACAAAATTCTGTTGTTTACGGCGATGTGGCAATTGTAACGGCCGCTTTTGCAGGTGCCCTTACCATAATGGCTGCAATTCTTTATGTATCGGGAAAAACAGGCAATGTGATAACCGTTTTGATAATCGGTATAATGATTGGCTATGCCGTTTCGGCCATTGTGGGCGTACTGCAGTTTTTCAGTGGCTCCGAAGAACTGCATGCTTATGTTTTGTGGGGATTGGGCAGCTTTGCAAAAAATACACTGATACGCAGTGAAGTTGTTTTAGCCGCTACATTGATACTGGTTGTTTCGGCCTTTTATGTCGCCATTCCGCTCAATGCCATGTTGCTTGGCGAGCATTACGCCCGGAGCATCGGTTTTAATCTTAAAAAATACAACAGCCTTGTTTTACTAATTGCAGGTTTGCTAATTGCACTGGGCACCGCCTTTACAGGCCCCATTGCTTTTCTCGGTCTTGCGGTACCACATCTGGCACGTTCACTGTTTAACACATCCAACCACAAAATACTGTTGCCTGCAACACTATTGATTGGAGCCGATATGGCATTGTTGTGTAACCTGATAGCACGGCTTCCCTGGCTCGACACATCACTGCCCATCAACGCGGTAACCTCGGTTATTGGCGCTCCCGTTGTGATATGGGTTATTATTAAACGCAGCAAATTCAAAGTGTCTTGACAAAATTACTGACCATACAAAACTTATCAACGGGATACCGGTTGAAGAAAGGTAAAACAAAAGTGCTTCACAAAAACCTTTCGGCAGAAGTTTATGAAGGCGAATTTATTGCCATCCTCGGGCCCAACGGTGCAGGGAAATCCACATTGTTAAAAACACTTTCGGGATTTATTCCCGCTTTAAACGGCGAAATAAAATATGGAAACGATCTGCTGGAAAATATTCCGGTGAAAGAACTGGCAACAAAGGTGTCGGTAGTGCTGACCGATAAAATTGATGATATTTACCTTACGGTTGAAGATGTTATTACCGCTGCAAGATACCCTTACGGTTCTTTTTGGAAAAAACCTTCGGAAAAAGATAAAAAAATCATTTCCGAAGCTATGGAACTAACAGGAACAAAAAAATTTACCAAACGAAAACTGCACACTTTAAGCGACGGAGAACGGCAACGGGTAATGATTGCCAGGGCGCTGGCCCAGGATACACCGTTGATTTTTCTGGATGAGCCCACCGCTTTTATCGATTCTCCCGGAAGGGTTGAACTGATGCACCTGCTAAAAACCATCCCCAAAAAGGGAAAAAGTTTTTTAATGACCATTCACGATGTGGAACTGGCCCTGCATTTTGCCGATACACTTTGGCTGCTGGGCAATAACGAACGGTTTGAAAAAGGAAATCCCAAAGAATTAATCGGTAAAGGAAGCATCAACCGTCTTTTCGACCGGGGTACCGTAAAATTCAACCCCAAAAACAATTCCTTTTTGTAAAACATCTGAAAATTACGGCATCATACTTTCCCTGAAACATCCCCGGCAAATCCAAAGAAAATATTTGTCAGTTACCTATTTTATGAATGTATATTGCAGCTGAATGCTTCGCATGGGTTCGGCCTTAAGCGGCCGCAGCGAATACCATCTGTTAAACAGGTTGTCAACTATCACGGCAATTTTATGATGCTTGTGAAATCTGTAGCCGGCACGCATATCAACAATGGCATTCCCGTTATTGTGGTTGTAAAAGTAGTCGCGGTACAAAATAGGCTGCAAGGTACCACCCGAAGCCAGTGTGGCATCTTCAAAATCAAATATGGTTTTATCGAGGTTTTCGATTTTACTAAAATATTTCAGACTCATCCCAATGGAAAAAGCATATATATCAAACCCGATATCAAATTTAACCGTATGAAGAAACCGATATTTAAGTATATTTTTAGAGGGGTCAACGCTCATGGAGTTATAGCTGTATTCAATGCCGTTATCGTCAACCGCATAAACATAATCGGGTTCGAGCGAAACAGGATGCACATAAGTATAGCCAAGCAAAACAGTCATGCCGAGGTCCTTATTGAGTTTAGCCTGTCCGGTTAACGAAACATCCACCCCCGTAACTTTTGATTTACCGGTATTCAGAAATTTGAACCCTGCCGTGGCAAAATCAAAATCCCAGAACCCGAACAGATATTCAATGGTATTTTCGTATTGCTGGTAAAAACCCGCCACATCAAGGTATCCGAAAAATCTGTAAAATTTAAACCCCTGTTTTATCCCAATCTCTCCATTCCAGCTTGTTTCCGATTGAAGTTCGGGGTTGTTAAAAACAGCAAAGCTGCCCACTTTTGTCCTGATATACCTTTCGGTAATGGTGGGAAAGCGGTAACCTTGTCCCAGCGATGCACGAAGAAAAGTTTCCTGCGCCAGTTTAATTGATGTTCCCACCCTGAAAATGGGTTTGGTTTCAATGATGGTATCATTTAACCGATTGTGTTCAATCCTCATACCGAAAGACAGGATAAGCGATGTACCGAATTTTTTCTCAAACTCCATAAAAAGAGAGGGGTTCCATATTTTATTATCAGGCGAACCGGATGCCTCATACATGTTAGCATGCGATTTGGTAAACTGGCTTGTTAACCCGCCAATAAATTCAAGACCTCCGATATTATCGAATTTTTTACTGAACTGATACTGATTGTATATCATCAGAGCTCTGGTGCTTTGATTGTTAATGGCCTTGCTGTCGCGATACAAAATACGGCTTGAAAACTGATGTTTTATACCCTGCGGACTGTAGTAGTTAATAAACGGATCAACATAAGCCGTATAAATGTCGGCCAGCAAAACGGAACCCGGATATGCCCGATAAAAAAAGCTGGTATCATCAAGCCAGGCAAGAGCCGTAGCTCGTTTTTCGTACATAAAATTGCCGTTGACACCAAAATTCAAACCTTCAATTTTTTTGGGTCGCCTGCGCAGGTTAAAATTTAATCTGGCCTTGTTGTTTCGCATATCATCATCGGTAAGATTTGTTGAATCAACAACATAGGGGCCGGGTTTTGGAGCCCCAATATAATTTCTATCGGTCATTACCACACCTCCGATAACCAAATCGGTGTGTCCGTTGCCCAGTTGCCGTGAGTGCATAAAACTAACACCATCCAGGTCGTTCACCCCGCTCCACCACTTTTCTGCCGGCCCTCCCGGAGCTGTTCTAAAACCCGTATAAGCCTGCACCCTTGTTTTTGGTTTTATGCCGGGGTAGTTTGTCCGTATATAAATGGCACCGCTCAGTGCTGCCGACCCCGACAATACCGATGAAGCACCCTTTACCACCTCTATCTGTTTAATATTTTCAACGGGTATAAGCGACCAGTCGGGTTTACCGGCATCGCCTGTTATAATTGGCATATCGTCAATAAACACACCAACTTTTGAACCAACGCCAAAGGTAAAACCGCTTCCTCCTCTAATCTGGGGTTCTTCATCCAGTATGGTCACCCCGGGTGTTAAATTTAAAATGGACGAAACCGTGCGCGTATTCCGTGCCTCAATCAATTTCGGTTTCATCACCTCAACGGAAGCGGTTTGCTCCTCCATTTTTCTGTTAAAACGACCGGCGCGCACTTCCACCTCGTCAAACATAATACTGAAAGGCTCCATTTTAACATTTTCGGTAGTAACTTTACCGCTTTCGATATGAACGGGGATGGTTACCTTTTTCATCCCGGTAAAAGAAACAATAAAACGGTAATCACCCGGAGGAAGTGAAATTGAGTAATAACCGTTAAAATCGGAAACCACACCCACCGAATAATTTTTATTTGAATAGATGTTGGCACCCACCAACGGTTCACTTGTCTCCCTGTCGGTTATTCGTCCGCTTAAAATACCATTCTCACTTCCCGATTGAGCATGAACCGTGCAGGCAAAAAACATGAACAAAACAAATGGATATAAGAATGTACGCATGAAATCATGTTTAATGTAAAACCCCGAAGCAAATCCCATCAGTTATTACAAACCAATTTTTTGTGTAAGCACCATATCGTCGTATCTGATACTGACGATGTATATTCCGGGGTTCAAATTATAATTGTATGAACTTTTTTGATTTATCCGCCCCCATTTTTCCAGTTGAAGCCGGCCGCTCATATCATACACCCGCAAAAGATATTCTTGATTTTTTTCGCCTGTTACCAGCACATTCAAACGGCTGCCGGATGCGTACAAATGCAGGTTATCGGGATTTTTTTCAACAATTCCCGATCCGTCGTTGTATATCAGTTTCAAATCGTCTAACCATAACTCGCTGCCCTGAATCGCGTCGGTTCCTTTACTTGAAGATAAAGTTACAAGGATATATTCAGGGTCTTCACCGGAATAGTAATGAACAGGCAGCGAAAAGCGTTTCCATTCAGTAACCGGCTCTCCCGAAAGATACAGCGTTCCCGAGCCTATAAATTTTGTAGTATCCTGAAATTCCGACACTTTAATAAAATCTTTGTGAACCACCACTTTTATTTTGGCATAATCTCCCTGCATGGGATTGGCTTTGTACCATCCAACCAGACTGTCGGGTTTGGAAACAAGCTTTGTATGCCATGCCGAATTATCAAGGTCGGTATAAGTATAGCCCGAATCGGGCACCATTGACGAATGTATCCTGCCATTGGTTATTGTCCCCGGAACTTTAAGCCCGAAAAGACTCGTTGTAAACAGATAAAGCGAATAATCGCCCGAATGAGCATCATCGCTTCTTCCCCATACAACCGGTGCCGTAACATTTAAATCCGAATCATCAGTCGATTTGATGGAACTCCAGTTAACCGGCTCAATAATGTCAGGGCCGAAACCAATCTCCTCCCACTCTTCAAAGCCGGGATTAACAAACTGGCTTTGCGCATTTAAAACCTCTGTAATCAAAACAAACATTCCGATTATTAAAAAAAAATGTAACGAGCTTTTCATAATGCAACAAGGTTTATTTATTGTACAAATATACAAAAAACTAATTGGCATTTTTTTGCACTACATTCCCGGTACAGATAAAAACCGTTTAAATACTTACTTTTACACGATCAATTTTTTACATGAGTATTATTAAAATTATGAAAAAAACATCGATTGTATTAATGTTATTTTTGATAACGATGAGTGTTTTGTCACAAACAAAAAAACAGGCCGACCTTATTATTTACAACGCTAAGGTTTACACTGTGGACAACCCTTTTTCCGTTGTTTCGGCATTTGCCGTAAAAGAGGGAAAGTTTGTTGCTGTTGGTACCGACGATGAAGTACTGAGCCTGTTTGAATCACCCCAAACCATTGATGTCAAAGGAAAATTTATATATCCGGGATTTAACGACGGACACAGCCATTTTTTAGGATATGGCATTGTAACCACTCAATATGCAGACCTTACAGGCACCACTTCGTTTGAGGAGGTTGTTTTCAGGGTCAAACAATTTGACAAGAAAAACCACCCGCAATGGTTACTGGGCAGAGGCTGGGACCAAAACGACTGGGATATAACCGAATTTCCCGTTAACAACCTGCTAAACAAAAATTTCCCTGACAAGCCGGTGGTTCTTACCCGAATTGACGGACATGCCGTTTTGGCCAATGATGCGGCACTGAAAACGGCAGGCATTACGGCCCGCACAAGAATTGCTGGCGGCGAAATTATCCTTCACAACGGCAAACCCACCGGTGTACTTATCGACAATGCTGCCGATTTAATGAAAAGTTTTGTTCCCTACTTTGACAAAGCGCAGAAAACGGAAGCGCTAAAAAAAGCGCAGGAAGACTGCTTTGCCGTCGGGCTTACCACTGTTACCGATGCCGGTTTGGATAAAGATGATATTTTACTGATTGACTCGCTTCAACAAAGGGGCATTATCAAGATGCGGATTTACGCCATGATTAGCCCGACCAAAGATAATTTCGACTTTTTCTATACGCAAAAGCCCTGGCATAAAGAGCGCTTAACCGTAAGTGCGGTTAAGCTGTATATCGACGGGGCACTCGGTTCAAGAGGAGCATTGTTGATGGATGAATATTCCGACGATCCGGGGAACTTTGGTTTACAACTGCATCAACCCGCCTATTACGACTCGATGTGTAAAATGGCTTACGATGCCGGATTTCAGGTAAACACCCACGCCATTGGCGATTCGGGAAACCGCATCATGCTGCAAACCTACGCCGCATACCTGAAAGAAAAAAACGATCTGCGCTGGCGTATCGAACATGCACAAATAGTGGCTCCTGAAGATATCCATTACTTTAAAGATTATTCAATCATTCCCAGTGTACAGGCTACCCACTGTACATCGGATATGTACTGGGCAGACAAACGGCTGGGGAAACAACGAATTAAAACCGCTTATGCCTATCACGATCTGCTTTTGCAAAACGGCTGGCTTATTAACGGTACCGATTTCCCCATTGAAGACATCAGTCCGTTAAAAACTTTTTACGCCGCCGTTGTGCGAAAAGATTTAAAAGGGTGGCCTAAAAACGGATTCCAAACCGAAAACGCCCTAAGCCGAAAAGAGGCTTTACAATCTATTACCATCTGGCCGGCCAAAGGCAGTTTTGACGAAAACCGAAAAGGCAGTATTGAGCCCGGAAAAGCAGCCGATTTTATCATCTTAAACAAAGATTTAATGACCGCCCCGGCTAAAGATTTATTTAAAATCAGGGTGCTGCAAACCTACCTCAACGGAGAAAGGGTTTTTTAGTATAATTTATGATAAATCTAAGCATTAATAAGCGTAACAATTACAATAAGATATTATCTTTGTCGCACTTTTTTAAACCCTAAATAAAATATAGAAACCATGATCAAACATAATTTTTATGCAGGCCCGTCTATTTTACCTGAATACACTGTAGAAAAGACAGCCGAAGCAGTTCGTGATTTTGCAGGTACCGGCATCTCGTTAATGTCTATCTCTCATCGCAGCAAGGAGTTTGTTGCTGTAATGGACGAAGCTCAGGCACTCTTTAAAAAATTGCTCAATATTCCCGATGGCTATTCCGTACTATTTCTTGGTGGAGGTGCCAGCACCCAGTTTGCCATGATCCCTTTTAATCTGCTCAACAAAAAAGCGGCTTATCTCAATACCGGAGCATGGGCAAAAAAAGCCATTAAAGAAGCTAAATTATTTGGTGAAGTTGAAGTGGTTGCCTCTTCAGAAGACGCTACTTTCAACTATATCCCCAAAGACTACCGCATCCCCGAAGATGCCGATTATTTTCATATTACCACCAACAACACCATTTACGGAACCGAAATCAAACACGATATCGATTCGCCGGTACCGTTGGTAGCCGATATGTCATCCGATATTTTCAGCCGCCCCGTTGATGTTTCAAAATATGTTTTGATTTACGGTGGTGCTCAAAAAAACCTGGCTCCTGCCGGCGTTACTTTTGTTATTATCCGTGATGACATTCTCGGAAAAGTTGACCGCGCCATACCAACCATGCTCAACTACCAAACACATATTGATAAGGGAAGCATGTTTAACACACCTCCCGTACTGCCTGTATTTGCCGCTTTACAAACACTTAAGTGGCTCGACGGACAGGGCGGAGTTGAAAAAATGCACGAATACAACGTACAAAAAGCCGCCATGCTTTACGATGAAATCGACCGTAACAGTATGTTTAAAGGAACCGTTACCGATAAAGAAGACCGTTCGATTATGAATATTTGCTTTGTAATGAACGACGGTTACGAAGAGAAAGAAAAGGCATTCCTCGATTTTGCCACCGAGCGCGGAATGACAGGCATTAAAGGACACCGTTCGGTTGGAGGTTTCAGGGCTTCCACCTACAACGCACTGCCCGTCGAAAGTGTTGACGCACTGGTTCAGTGCATGAAAGATTTTGAAAGTTTAAACAAGTAATTAACTAAAAACATACTGCTATGCCAAAAGTACTGATAGCAACCGTAAAGCCTTTTGCCAAGGCTGCCGTTGAAGAAATTAAAAAAGTTTTGGACGGAGCCGGTTACCAATACCGGTTTCTGGAAAAATATAACGGCGAAGAAGAACTGATTGAAGCCGTTAAAGATGTTGATGCCATGATTATCAGAAGCGATAAGGTAACTCCCGCTGTAATCGAGGCTGCCGACAATCTTAAAATTGTTGTTCGTGCCGGAGCCGGATACGACAACGTTAACCTTGAAGCCGCATCAGCCAAAGGAGTGGTTGTTATGAACACACCCGGACAAAACTCCAATGCTGTTGCCGAGCTGGTGTTGGGAATGATGGTTTTCCAGGCCCGTAACCACTTTAACGGAACATCGGGACGAGAACTGAAAGGCAAAAAAATCGGAATCCATGCTTATGGAAATGTGGGTAAAAACGTTTCACGTATTGCCAAAGATTTCGGCATGGATGTGGCCGCTTTCGACCCATTTGTTCCAAAAGAAGCCATTGAAGCCGACGGAGTACAGGTTTACGACAACGTAGAGGATATGTATGCCCAATGCGATTACGTAAGCCTGCATATACCTGCCAATCAACACACCATCAAAAGCATTAATTACAGTTTACTTTCAAAAATGAAAGAGGGTGCAGTACTTGTTAATACCGCCCGCAAAGAGGTAATCCATGAAGAGGACCTTGTTAAAATCTTTGAAGAAAACAAAGGCTTCAGCTATGTTTCGGACATTGCACCCGATAACAAAGAGGTAATTGCCGAAAAGTTTGAAGGACGCTTTTTCTTTACTCCAAAAAAGATGGGCGCACAAACTGCCGAAGCAAACATTAATGCCGGAATTGCAGCTGCAACACAAATTATTGGATATATTGAAAATGGCGATGCAACTTTTAAAGTGAATTAGCCATCAATTAGCAGCCGACAATTTAAGAACCAACAACTATTACATTTAAAAACCAAAATTAAATTTATTATTTACAAATCTAAATTGAAGTGATATGAACTATCAAGAAGAAAGACCAGAGAGACAGGAAAGAGAAGAAATGGAACGACCGGTAACATTTTTCCGGTTTGAGGATTTGAGGATTTATCACAAATCACTTGACTATGTTAACTGGGTTCAGGAAAAAACCATGCTTTTCCCTGAGGAGGACAGAACCAAACTTGCCCTCCGTTTTAATGAAGCTGCCCGCAGCATCTCCCTTTATATTTCGGAGGGGTCTGCCCGCAACAAAAGCCAATTTGTTCACTATCTGAAGATGGCTAAAAGCTCCATCCGCCAATGTGTTGTTTACACCACGCTGGCAGTTCGTCAGAACCTGCTGACCGAAACCTCTGAAGAGGAATCAAGAGGCTTTTTAATGGAAATGACAAAAATGATTGGCGCGCTTATCTCTTCGTTGCAGCGCTCTAATAATTACAACAATCCTAATTATAACAACAATAATTACGATAACCGGTACAACAACCAGGATCCTAATTACGACCCTTATAACAGTATGGGAAATACTGACTATATGGGAAGAATGTAAAATAGTTTTTAAGATAAATCCGACTGCCCGGGGGTAGTCGGATTTTTTTTACCATAACCCTAACAGCAAAAAAATGGCAACTTTAAAAGCATTCAAAGGCCTCAGGCCACCTAAAGAAATTGTAAAAAACCTTGCTTCGCGCCCCTACGATGTGTTGAACTCAAAAGAGGCCAGAGAAGAGGCAAAAGGCAATGAGTATTCGTTGCTGCACATTATTAAACCCGAAATTGATTTGCCGGAAGGTACCAGTTTGTACAGCCAGGAAGTGTACAACAAAGCCAAAGAGAATCTTGAAACTTTCAAATCAAAGGGATGGCTGACTAAAGATAGTGAAGACAAACTATACATCTACGCACAAACCATGTGGGGGAAAACCCAATACGGTATTGTCGGGTGTGCCAGCGTGGATGACTACCTTAATAACGTCATAAAAAAACACGAACTCACACGGCCCGATAAAGAAGAAGACCGCATGAAACATGTCCGCATAACCAACGCCAACATGGAGCCGGTATTTTTTTCGTATCCTGCCAACAAAGCGCTGGATTCGATGATTATGGATTTTGCAAAAAACAACGAACCTGAATACGACTTTACAGCCGACGACGGTGTAGGACACCATTTTTGGGTGATCTCCGATAAAGAGATGATAAACAGCATTATTGCCTATTTTAAAGAGATGCCCGCCGTTTATGTTGCCGACGGACACCATCGTACCGCTGCCGCTGCTTTGGTTGGAAAAGAAAAACGCGAAGCCAACCCAAACCATACCGGAAATGAAGAATACAATTTCTTTTTGGCCGTCCATTTTCCCGACAACCAGCTTACCATTATCGACTACAACCGGGTTGTAAAAGACCTTAACGGTTTATCGGAAGCGGAATTTATTGAAAAACTCAAAGAGAGTTTCGATGTTGAAGATATGGGAACCGACGAATATAAACCGGCAGCACTTCACGAATTTTCAATGTACATCAACGGACACTGGTATAAATTAACCGCCAAAGAGAACACCTATGATGATAACGACCCCATCGGAGTACTTGATGTTACCATCCTGACCAACGAAGTACTGAACCCGTTGTTGGGAATCGAAAACCTGCGTACTTCAAAACGCATCGATTTTGTGGGCGGTATTCGCGGTTTGGGCGAACTGAAAAAACGTGTTGACAGCGGCGAAATGAAAGTGGCCTTTGCCCTTTATCCCGTTAGCATGAAACAACTAATCGACATTGCCGACAACGGCATGATTATGCCCCCGAAAACCACCTGGTTTGAACCTAAACTTCGTTCGGGCCTTGTTGTTCACGAACTGGATTAATAAAACACCATTATCATGGAAACAAAAGACAAAGTATTAGATACCTTAAAAAAGGCAGACAAACCTTTAAAATCGGGCGAAATTGCCGAAATGGCAGGTATTGATAAAAAAGAGGTTGATAAAGCAATTAAAAAACTCAAAGTGGAAGAAAAAATTATTTCGCCCAAAAGATGCTATTACTCTGCGCAGTAATAACATATAGTGCCATTACTTTTAATAAATATCAAAAAGATAACTTTAAAAGGTATAAACAAATAAATACAAGTACCTGTTTTGTAAAAAAACAAAGGTAATTGGGTTAACTTTCAATATTATAATAATGAAAATACTTTTAATTTCAACAGCTTCCGCTTTACTGTTTTTGTTTGCTCCCGTGTTGGTAAACAGTCAAAACAATTCAAAAGCAACACTAACTGATTCGGAAGGATACCGACTGTTAAAAACCTATTGTTACGTATGTCATAACCCAAACGTAACCTCACACGACCAAATGCTGGCACCTCCCATAATGATGGTAAAAAAGCACTATAAGCCAGCATATCCCAACAAACAGGATTTTATTGATGCCATTGTAAGCTGGGTACATCATCCATCGAAAGAAAAAGCATTAATGCCGGGTGCCGTACGCAAATTTAAAATAATGCCCCCATTGGCTTATCCTGAAAACGACTTAAAAATTATTGCCGAATATATTTTTGATAATGAACAGGAAAAACCGGCAATGATGCAACAAATGCAGGGAAATAAGGGCAACAAAAAAATGACGGAAAGGTCGGTTGTAGCATTAAATGACGGCAAAAAATGGAAAGTTGACGAAACAACCATAAAAACCATGAATGTGGTTAACCAAATGCTTGAAAGATTTAGCGCCAACAAAGTTTCAGATTATCACGAACTGGGAAAGTTGATTTTTGAAAAATCAAAAACTGTTATTATGGACAATAAAAACGAGGGGGCTGCTTTTGAACAGTTACACAACTTTTTTCACGGTTTGGAAAAAAATATGCACAAGCTGATGGAAGTTACAAGCATGAAAGAGGGTGAAAAATACAAAGCTCTGTTAGAATTACATGCACGTAAGTTTAACGATTATTTTGAAGACTAATGTAAATGCCGCTTCACAAAAAAAAATCAAAAGCCCGCTATTACCTGATTGCCCTGCTGGTTTTACTTCTTGGCATGGGGCTGTATCCCGTACAGGAAACAGCTCCCATAAAATATGTCAACAGGGAAACGGGTACCATTGAAGTTGAAAAGGTTGCCGGTGAGGCATGGCTGAAGTGGCTCTATTACAACCCTCTGGGCGAATTATCGCTGCAAACACTCGTAAAACGTAAATTCGTTTCCGAAATATACGGCCGCCTGATGGACACACGATGGTCGGCAAAAAAAATCGAACCCTTTGTTAAAGACTTTAACATTGATTTAAGCATTGCCCGCCGTAACCGGTTCAAAACTTTCAACGACTTTTTTATCAGAAAATTAAAACCTTCGGCCCGTCCCGTTGATATGGATTCCAACGTTTTGGTTTCTCCGGGCGACGGAAAAATACTGGCATACGACAATATCGGTAATCAAAGTTTTATTGTTAAGGGTTATCGTTTTGATGTACGATCGTTTTTAAACAACGATTCGCTGGCGGCACTATACGGCGACGGCAGTATGATTCTGTTGCGGCTTTGCCCCACCGATTATCACCGCTATCATTTCCCGCTTGGCGGAACCGTTAGTCCCGATGTTAAAATTAACGGGTCGCTCTTTTCGGTTTCGCCCATTGCGCTGCGTACAATACCCGAAGTATTTTTACTCAATAAGCGCGAATACATTATTTTGGCCAATCGTCGTTTTGGCGATGTAATCATGTCGGAAATAGGTGCCACCATGGTTGGTAGCATCGTTCAAACCTACAAAGGCGATACCGTAGTCAAAGGTCAGGAAAAGGGTTATTTTAAGTTTGGAGGGTCATCCATACTGTTGCTGTTTAAAAAAGGTACCCTGAAAATTGATAACGACCTGCTTGAGAATACGGCAAAAGGGCTCGAAACACAGGTTAAGATGGGAGAAAAAATAGGACAGCTTCCGTAAGCAAATTTAAAAGAACCCCGCCGGAACAACCGAACGGCACACTATCTTTTTTTCCGGTTCGGTTCATCCACATCATCAACCAAAAGGGTAAGCACCCCTGCAAGAATCATAGAAGCACCTCCGAGGATAAGTGCAAAAATCGCCTCACCCCCCGCAATGTTTTTAACAAAAAACCCAAGAATACTCGCTGCCAGAATCTGCGGAATTACAATAAAGAAATTGAATATCCCCATATAGGTTCCCATTTTATTTTGCGGCAACGAACCGGTTAATATGGCGTAAGGCATGGCCAAAATGCTGGCCCATGCAATACCAACCCCCAGCATGGAAAGAATAAGCAACCCGGGGTCTTTGATAAAATAAACCGATATCAGCCCCAATCCACCCAAAACAAGGGCAATAAGATGGGTGATTTTACGGCTTGTGTATTTGGCCAATACCGGAAGTAAAAAAGCCACCACGGCAGCAAACCCGTTGTAAACGGCAAACATAATACCTACCCAGTCGGCACCTTCGTTAAACAATTTTGAGGTTGAATCTTCGGTACCGTAAATATGACTTGTAACGGCAGCCGTGGTATAAATCCACATGGCAAACAGGGCAAACCACGAAAAAAACTGTACCACGGCCAGTTCTTTCATGGTTTTGGGCATTTTATTAAGGTCGTTAATTACCACCACAAAACCGTTCTTATTGTTACCGTTGCCGACAAATAGTCCTGTAATCACCTGAACCAGCCCGAAAACCAGCACACCCACTCCGAGAATATACAACTCGGCCTCCAGCTTGTAATAATAAACAAGAAAGGTTAAAACAATACCGGCAACAATCCATATAACACTTCTTTTAAAAAACGACCGGGATGGTAAAATCTTCTCTGCTTCAGCTTCCCTCTTTTTTATTGACAAATCCTTATCTTCATCAAACGACTCCAGCTCTTCGGGCGAATACTCTTTGGTTCTCACAATGGTCCACAATACAGCCACAAAAAATATGGCTCCTCCTATATAAAACGAAAACTTAACCGAGGGAGGAATTATACCTTCGGGAGCGGTATTTTCAATACCAAACCAGTTGGTCATCATGTAGGGCAATGCCGAAGCCACCACCGCACCGGTACCGATAAAAAAGCTCTGCATGGCAAATCCGCTTGTACGCTGGTCGGAAGGTAACATATCACCCACAAAAGCCCTGAAAGGTTCCATGGAGATGTTAATGGAAGCATCCATAATCCACAACATACCGGCGGCAATCCACAAAGCGGGTGAATTGGGCATTATAAACAAGGCAACGGAAGCAAGAACAGCCCCTGTAAGAAAATAGGGCCGCCGCCTTCCAAGCCTGCCCCAGGTATTATCGCTCATGTGTCCTATTATGGGCTGAATAATAAGCCCCGTAACCGGTGCTGCTATCCAGAGGATTGGAATATCTTCCACGTTGGCACCAAGGGTTTCAAAAATACGGCTCACATTGGCATTCTGTAATGCAAACCCAAACTGAATACCCAAAAACCCGAAACTCATATTCCAGATTTGCCAAAAACTCAGGCGCGGTTTTTTTGCCATAACACAATATTTTAAAAGAAGTTATTTAAAGTTAACAGCTAAAAATATAAATATTCTACTGTAGAAGAGCGTTCAAAAAGTAAAAAACGTGTCATTCTGAGCGAAGTCGAAGAATGCATCACGCTTCGACTTCACTCAGTGTGACAACCCCTGCTTAAGCTGATAAAATAACTAAAAATTACTTTTTGAACAGTCACTTTAAATATTCTACTGTTATAACCAACAAATTAACTTTAAATAACTTCAAATTGAAAAGCATAAAAGTATCTAAATTTCTTTTAGCACAACAACAAACGACTTCTGTAAATGTGCTGTGCCCAACAACAAAGCCAATAACCGAAATACCTGTCTGCATACTTGCCACTATAACGTTTGCGCCTGCTCATTCAAATAAAACCTTATTTTTGCTTCAAATTTATTACCGGCAATTTCAAACATGATTAAAAGGCTGTTCGTTACTTTTTTATTTCTTATCCTGTTTACAACCGTATCGTTTTCACAAAAAAACGATACACTGGTACACATAAACGGCAACATCATTACCGGTGAGATAAAAAAGATAGAAAACGGCATCCTCTATTTTTCCACCAACGGAATGGGAACCATTAACGTTGAAACCGACAAAGTAAAATCCCTAAAATCGGGGAAAGAGTTTCAAATCCTTCTTGATAACGGGCTGCTCTATTTTGGAAGTTTAGATACGGTTAACGGCACCGAAGCCAAAACACGGATTATTTCGCACAACAGAATATACATTATCAAAACCATTTCGCTTGTGGAGGTTTTCCCCATAAAAAACACCTTTTGGCTGCGAACATCGGGCGATTTCAGCATTGGGGGTAATTACACAAAATCAACCGAAATTCTCCAGTTAAATTTTGCCGGCAACCTCTATTACCGCGGTAAAAAAAACTATTTTCAAATTAGCTGGAATAACCAAATCACCACTTATCAGGATTCGGTTTTATCCGAAAAAACAACCAATACCATCTCGTACCGGCGCTACATTAAAAAACATTACAGCATGCAGGCAGTGGTAGGTGCTTCCAGCAACCTGGAACTCAATCTTAATAATCGTATGTATTTGAATTTAACAGCCGGTAAAGATATTATTCATACCAATATGTCAATTTTTTATACCGGCCTTGGGTTAAGTGCCAATAAAGAGATTTATACCGATACCACCAAAAACTCAAACAACCTCGAAGGAATTTTTACCGTTACCTACAACTTTTTTAAACGAACCGATCCCGAAATAAATATCAAATCGTACATTGATACTTATCCCAGTTTTACACAACCGGGAAGATGGAGAATTGATGCCTCGTTAGAAGTTCGTGTGGAGCTGTTCAATAACTTTTATGTGGGCGCATCGTTTTACGACAACTTCGACAACAGCGCTACACTGGAAAGCGACCAGCACAACGACTGGGGTATAAACGGCACAATAACCTATTCGTTCCATTAGCCTGATGCAGGGGTTACCCATTATTTTATTAATTTTATCGCCTTAAATTAAAAATCAAAAAAAACATCAGATATGTCAGGACACAGTAAATGGTCAACCATTAAAAGAAAAAAAGGGGCACTGGATGCCAAACGTTCCAAGATTTTTTCAAAACTCATCAAAGAGATTACGGTAGCGGTTAAAGAGGGCGGTCCCGACCCGGAAGGAAACCCGCGCTTACGACTGGCCATAGCCAACGCCAAGGGTCAAAGTATGCCAAAAGACAATATTGAAAGGGCTATTAACAAAGGGAAAGACAAGGACAGTGCCAATTTCCAGGAGGTAACTTACGAAGGTTACCTGCCGCACGGTATTGCCGTTTACGTGGAAGCTACCACCGACAACACCCAGCGTACCGTTTCCAACGTAAGAGCCATTTTTAATAAATACAACGGCAACCTGGGCACCAACGGTTCGCTTAGTTTTCTGTTCGACCGCAAAGGGGTATTTTCCATTCCCAAAGGAGATATTGACGAAGAGGAGTTTGAAATGGAATTAATTGATGCCGGTGCCGAAGATATTGAACTGGAAGAGGGCTATTTTAATGTTACCACCTCCATGGAAGATTTCGGAAATATGATGAAAAAACTTGAAGAGCTGGGCATTGAACCCGAAACCGCCGAATTGCAACGTATTCCGCACGAAACAAAAATACTTTCGGACGAAGATGCTGAAAAAACCATGAAAGTTATCGACCTGTTTGAGGATGACGACGATGTTCAAAAAGTATGGCACAATCTTGAGCTGACTGAAGAACAAATGGAAAAACTGGGATAAAAAAAACGGCAGTACAACTGCCGTTTTTTTTACTTATCAAACTATTTTAACTTTCTCCTTCAGAAGGGCAAAAATCTTTATTGGTAAAATATGCAAGTTTTTCCAGCTTGGCAATCATATCGTAGTTTTCAACGTAAACCTCTTTGGGAACAGTCAGATGAACAGAGGTAAAATTCAAAATTCCTTTTACGCCGGCATGAACAACGGCTTTTGAAATATCTTTGGCAAACGACTGAGGTACCGCCAGCACCGCTATCTCTATCTTCTCTTTTCTTAAAATCTCACTCATTCTTGAGATGTTATAACATTTCACATCCAAAAACTGAGTTGCCGGTTCGTCGTTAATTCTGAAAGTAGCCGCAACCTTAAGCTTGGTTTTCATGTTATTAAAGTACTCTGCTACCGCACGTCCCATATCGCCAATTCCCACAAAAGCCACTTTCTGAACATATCTGCAGTCGATGGCTTCCCCCACCTTTTCAATAAGTTTCACTATGTTATATCCTTTGTGTATGTCGCCGGTAAAACCTATCAGCATTAAATCACGTCGGACATGGGCGGGATTTATCTTAAGCAGATGTGCCAGCCGGTGTGAATGAATATAAGGCGATTCCTTATACGGATAATTTAGCAATACCCGACGATATAAACTCAATCGTTCAACAGTATTGGCAGGTAAATCTTTAACCATGATAAATTAATTTAGATTAACAACTATGCCGGTTTCAATTTTAAAAACCTTTATCCACCTTGAATCGTAAACCGGATTTTCAAGGACACGTCCAAAACCGGAAGTAAAGCCCGGAGACAAATATAAATCAACTTTTTCAGACAATTTGTAAATCCCGCCGATAAAAAAGCTCACGCCCATGTCGTAGGAATTAAATCTTTCATCGGATAAAAAAATATCGGTTGTTTCGTTAAACTCCTTTTTATTATGGCCCGGTTGCAAATCAGGATATTTTTCATGGTCAACAAACTGAAAATCACTTTCTGCAATATACACATTGGTGTACCCCTTTTTTCGAGCCGATAAATAAACCGAATAGTAAAAAGTACCCTGAATAAACAATTTAAACCTCTCCCCTCCTGTCATATAAACAAAGCTCAACGGGATTGTCAGATAATCAACATTAAAATCAAAATCGTAAGCACCGTAACTATTCCTGCTTATTATACTATCCTGAAATACAAAATAAGACGATTGATAACCGACATTAAAACTCCGCCTGTCGTAATCGGCTCCCACTCTTAACTTAAAATCATCAAAAATCGCATACTCGGCAAATGCACCTGCTAAAAAGCCGATTCCCATATTTGGCGGCATGGGCAAACCGGGCGACGAAATGTTGGTAAACTGCGGGCCTGCAGCAACTCCAAAGCGCCATCTTCCATCATTAATTTGTTGTGAATAAAGCTCGTTGGTTACTACCAGCAACACCATCAGTAATAAATAAATAAAAAGATTTTTTTTCACGGGATATTTTTTACGAATTTAAACTGCCAAACAAAAATAGAACCTTTTGCTTACTTTTGATTTTTAAAACAGATAAAATGACGCGTTATTTTTTAAAACTGGCTTACGACGGAACTTTGTACCACGGATGGCAGGTACAGGAAAATGCTCATTCCGTTCAGGCCGAACTGGAAGAGAAGCTTAGCATTATGACCGGACAAAAGGTACAAATTACCGGATGCGGCCGAACCGATACGGGTGTTCATGCCCGTGAGTTTTATGCCCATTTTGAAACTGACAAACTCCCTTTTAAACCCAAAGATTTTGTGTATAAGCTCAACCGGTTTCTTCCTGCCGATATTGCAATTTTCGACTTGTTTGAAACAGCACCCGATGCCCACGCACGGTTTAGCGCCGTAAGTCGCACCTATAAATATTACATTAATCTTGTTAAAAACCCATTTAACACAAAATACAGTTACTTCCTCAGCAGCAAACCCGATGTTGAGGCAATGAACAAAGCCGCCCGATACCTGAAAACATATACCGATTTTACCAGTTTTTCAAAACTGCACACCCAAACGGCAACAAACATCTGCAAAATATCCGAGGCCCGGTGGGACGAAAACAACAAAGGAGATTTGATTTTCACCATTACCGCCGACAGGTTTTTACGCAACATGGTAAGAGCAATTACAGGCACATTGCTTGAAGTGGGCGAAGGCAAAATTTTACCCGAAGATATAAAATCGATAATTGAAGCAAAAGACAGGTCGAAAGCCGGCTACTCGGTTCCCGCCAAAGGTTTGTTCCTCGAAAAAATTAAATATCCGTTTTTAAAATAATCAGAGCTTTTCCATCTCTGTTCTAAGATTTTTACAAATGGCATCAAGTTCCTGACACAGTTCCGTTACAAATTTTCTTATCACCTCCTCTTCGTTACCCGTTTTGGCAAGACTCTCAATGGCTCTTGCTTTTTCTTTGGTTGCATTCAGTCCCAAAATATCCAATGAAGGTTTTATTTGATGCGAAATATAATTCAACGTTCCCCAGTCACTTTTATTTAAAGCATTTTGCAGTTTTTGCTTTTGAGCAGGAATTATTTCGAGAAATAAAGCAATCATGTCTTTAACATCAGCATTGTTGTTTCCAACGTAAGAGCGCAGTTTATCCAGGTTGAACAGATTAGTTTCCGACATGTCAGAAGGTTTTTTTTTGTTATTATTAAAGTTCATTGTTCTTAAGCATCCTGTAGATGGTTGATTTTCCGATATCCAGTTTCTTGGCTGCCAGAGTAACATTGTTGTTATACTTAACAAGAAAATAGCGGATAATCTTACGGCTGTATTCGGCCAGGGTAGTCTCCTCAAGTAAAAAGTTAGATAATGAGTTGGTGGAGTTAAAATTAATATGCGAAGCCTCAATGGTGTCGCCGTCCGACATAACACACCCCAGTTCAACCACGGCTCTCAACTCCCGCACATTTCCCGGAAAACTGTATGTTAACAGTTTATCCTGTGCCTCTTTGGTAATGGTTTTTTGCGAAAGTCCGTTTTCTTTACAAAAAGTGTCGGTAAAAAACTTGGCTAAAATAAGAATATCGTTCCCTCTGTCGCGCAACGGCGGCAATTCAATGGGGAGCCCGAGTATCCTGTAATATAGGTCTTCTCTGAAATTTCCTTTTTGTACCTCTTCGGCAAGGTTTCGGTGCGTGGCAACAATAATACGCGGATTGATTTTAATGGTTGTGTTACCGCCAATACGCGTCAACTCGTTTTCCTGAATAACCCGTAATATTTTTGCCTGCATGTTGATGTCCATCTCACCTATTTCGTCCAAAAACAAAGTTCCTTCGCTGGCCTGTTCAAATTTTCCGATTTTGCGGGTATTGGCTCCCGTAAAAGCACCTTTTTCGTAACCAAACAGCTCGCTTTCGATAAGCTCGTTGGGAATGGCCGAAACATTTACCGCCACAAAAGGCTTTTTGGCCCTGTCGGAATTGTAATGAATGGCTTTGGCAACAAGCTCTTTACCGGTACCGGTTTCACCGCTTATGGATACGGTAATGTTTGTTTTGGTTGCCCTGCTCATCAACCTGAAAATCCGCTGCATCTCTTCGCTGTTACCCTTCAAAATATTGGCAAACTCGTACTTTTTACCCACCTCCTTTTTAAGTTCACTCAACTCATTCTTCAGCAGCATATTTTCACGCACCTTGTTGGTGGCATTCCACAACCGTGTTTTGGTATGGTCATCTTTAACAAAGTAATCGTACGCTCCCATGCGAAGCAATTCAACAGCTGTATTAATATCTTCCTGTCCCGAAACAATAATAACAGGTATTTCGGGAAAAGATGCGTGGATTCTTTTCAATACCTCCATCCCCGAAAGATCCGGCAACCGGTAATCAAGCGAAACCAAATGAGGTTGAATATGTATTTTTGACAGTGCCTCCTTCCCGCTCTTAAACAAATAAACTTCATTATCGGGATTTAGTGCAAGGTGTCTTCGTAAAAGTTCGCCGTAAAACGGATCATCTTCAATAACAAATATTTTAAATGTATTCATTCTTATAGTTATTAAATATTATTGATAGTACAATAAAAAGAGCGCCTAAAATATAAGATGGGTTTGTCCGACAAAATTAGTCATAAATTCGGGAAAAACAAGCAAATACGTCTATATATGAAAAATAATACAAATTCGGGAAATATTCCTCACCTGTACATTTGTGAAAACGGAAACCTAAATAATCAAACCTGTTTTGCTGTGGCAGAATATTAAAACTACCTTTGCAAAATAAAATTAACCTTCAGGTTTTGTTTATGAAGTTTTTGAAACGTCTGTTAAAATTTTTTATTATCCTGATTGGCAGCCTCGCCGGAATACTGCTTCTATTCTATTTTATGGCTCCTGTTTATAAATTTTCGGGGCCTGTACCTTTTAAAGGCGAAAAACTATACAACCCTTATGAGGGGATGGACAGTACACGTTGGAGAAAATATAATTTTCAGGTACAGTCGCATGTTTGGGGTGGTGTTACCAACGGCCGTAAAAACAGCAACCGGTTAATCGATTCGGTTTACAAAGTACTTGGTTACGATTATGTTGCCACCTCCGACTACCAGAGCATCAATTACCACGGAAAAAACACTCCCCGGTTTATCCCCACATACGAACATGGTTACAACGTTTTTAAAACACATCAGGTATGTATCGGCTCCGATGAGGTACTTTGGGTCGACCTGTTTCTATTCCAGTCAACGGGCATGAAACAATGGATTATCGACAAACTTCGTCCGCATAACCAAATTGTGGCGCTGGCACATCCTAAACTCCGAAACGGATATACATTCGATGATCTTAAAAAACTCACCCATTACGACCTGATGGAGGTTCTTAATAATTTCCGAATTTCATCGGCCCGGTGGGATACGGCTTTATCGGCAGGCCAAAAGGTTTTTATTCTTGCCAACGACGATGCACACGATGTAATGAACCCTGTTGAAGTGGGTACCCGTTTTACCATGATCAACTCCCCCACAACCAACAAAGACGATATAATTACAGCCTTAAAATCGGGAAACGCTTACGGCGTTGATTTCAAACTTACTGAAAACGAAACCCTTGCCCAAAAAGCCGCCAGAGAAAAAAAACTGCCGCTTATAACCGGTTTTACGTTATACGGCGATACCATAACCGTAAGCATAGAACGAATGGTTAAAACGGTGAGATTTATCCGGCAGGGCGGCGAAGTTGTTAAAGAGATCAATCAAAATAAGGCAAAATATGCGGTTAAACCCGACGACAGGTATATACGAACGGAGATTGATTTAGAGGACGGAACCAGATACTATCTGAACCCGGTAATCAGGTACAGCGGCGACAAACCCGAATCAAAACTCACCGCAAAACCCGATGTTACGGCCACAGGTTGGTTACGGATTTTTTATTTTGCCGTGGTGGCAACAACCTTTTGGTATTTTACACGAAAATTACCCGGAAAAAACCACGAAAAAAGAGTTTAAAAAAACCCGGCGGATGCTTATGAAGCAAATTAATTACCATAAAACCGTTTGGCTGTTGATTTTGGTTTCAACCGTAATAAGGGCGCTGGCCGCCGGGCTTATTGAACTCGGTAACGACGAAGTTTACTACCTTCTTTATGCGCTGTACCCCGACTGGTCGCATTTCGATCACCCGTTGATGGTGGGCCGGGTAATTCAACTCTTTTCATTAAACCTCCGTTTTAACAGCGAACTGTTTTTAAGAATGGGCCCGATAATCCTCGGAGCGGTCGATATTTGGCTGGTTTTTAAAATTGGTAAGGAAATAAAAAATCAACGAACGGGGTTACTGGCTTCATTACTTTATGTATCGTCGGTTTACGCATCGGTAATTGCAGGTGTTTTTATCCTGCCCGATACGCCTCAAATGTTTTTCTGGCTCATCAGTTTACTGCTAATGGCAAAAACGCTTCCGGGAAATCCTGCCGAAAAAAACCGGGGTAAAAATATGTTGTTATTGGGTTTTACCATAGGACTGGCCATTTTATCGAAATATACATCCGTATATTTATGGGTTGGAGCCGGCTTGTATATCCTGTTTTACAACAGAGCCTGGCTTAAAAGTCCTAAATTATATTTTGCCGTTTTAATTACAGCCGTAACCATTCTTCCCATTATTATCTGGAATTTCCAAAACAATTTTATCAGTTTTACTTTTCATGGCGAACGGGTGGACATGATCGGTCATTCGTTAAGATGGGATTATTTTCTGACCGAAGTGGCCGGAGAAGCCGCCTATAACAATCCGGTTAATTTTATTCTTATCTGGGCAGCTGTTTTTATGCTGATATTTAAAAAAAGAATTGCTGAAAAAAAACAAATTGCATTGATAATGCTTACCGGTTTACCCCTGATTGTAACATTCCTTGTTTTTTCTCTTTTCCGCAGCACATTGCCTCACTGGACAGCCCCCGGTTACACCGGTTTAATATTTGTTGCAGCCCTTTGGCTGGACGACCGGTTTGTAAAAAAACCGGTTCCCTTTGTTATCAAAATCGCACTGGCCGTTACAACACTGGCAGTGGTTTTAGGGTTTACCGAAATAAACTGCGGAATTATATCACCGAACAATAACAAAACATGCGAAACTCTGGGCGAAGACGATATTACGCTGGATATGTACGGCTATGACCAAATAGGAAGAGCCTTCGGAGAAATTGTAAAAAACGATGTGAAAAAAGGGGAAATGCCCCGAAATTCGGTGCTGTTCGGTAACAGGTGGTTCCCTTTGGCAAATTTCCACTACTATGCCGCTTCGCCGCTAAAAATGAAAGTTTACGGAATCGGCAGTCTGGAAAGAATCCATAAATATGCCTGGACAAACCGGATAAACGGCGGATTTAAAAAGGGCATGTCGGGTTATTACATCACAACTTCACACATTTACCGCGCTCCCGACCCGTTTTTCAAACCTTATTTTGCCATCATCGAGCCTGCCGACACCATACCTGTTATACGTTGTGGCGATACGGTAGAATGTGCATTTGTTTACCGCTTAAAAAATATGACACGCCTGCCCGAAGATGTTTTGGACTTCTAAATCCGTAATAAGGTTAACTGATAAAAACTTTAAAAAAACATCACATCTAAAAAGCTACATCCAAAACCCCTATCTTTGCCGGTTGTAAAACAAAACCGAATGAGCAAAAAACCTTTAATATTAATTACCAACGACGACGGTTACAAAGCCGACGGCTATAACAGGCTAATAAAGCTGATGCGCCCTTTGGGTGATGTGGTGGCTGTTTCCACTTTGGAGAGCACTTCGGCCATGGGACACGCCGTTACCATGCAAACACCGCTTCGATTAAACAAAATTAAAGAAGAAGAAGGATATACCGAATACCTCTCGAACGGAACCCCTGCCGACAACATCAAATTAGGAAAACATCTTTTGCTCAACCGTATGCCCGACCTTGTGGTATCGGGAATAAACCACGGCTCCAATGCAGCCATCAACATTATCTATTCGGGAACCATGGCCGCCGCTTTGGAAGCCGCCATGGACGGTATCCCCGCCATCGGTTTCTCGGTTGACGAATACGGGCAACATCCCGGTTTGGATCATACGGATGAAGTTATCCTTAAAATTACAAAAAAGGTACTTGCCGACGGCCTGCCCAAAGGAATTGCACTTAATGTGAACATCCCTAAAAAATCGGATAAACCGTTAAAAGGAATTAAGGTGTGCAGACAGGCAGAAGCTGTGTGGAAAGAGACTTACGAAGAACGAACCGACCCCTTCGGCAGAAAATATTATTGGATGTCGGGTATATTTTTAGACGGCGACCAGCGGCCCGATACCGACGAAAAAGCACTGAAAGACAACTATGTGGCTGTTGTCCCGTCGCAGGTTGATTTTACCGCCACACAATTACTGAACACGCTTAAATTTTAATATGTTTAAAAAGGACAGTTACATACCCGGATTGATACTTGGAATTATTTCGCCCGCAATACTGTACGCTATTTTATATGGTGTTGATTTACTATTTGTCAGCTATTTCGGAAAACATATTGTAAGAGCACCTCATTATTTAATCCTGCTTTCGGTTATCCCGAACCTCTTTTGGTTACGATATTATATGAGCAAAAAAAATTTTACAAAAACCGGTATGGCATTGTTGCTGACAACCATCATTTTTGTACTGCTCTATTTGTTTAAATATTTTGAAACAACAAGCTAACCGTGAAATACTATATTATTGCCGGCGAAGCCTCGGGCGACCTCCATGCTTCCAATTTGATGAAAGCCATTGTTCAACAGGACGAAAAGGCCGAATTCAGGTTTTGGGGCGGCGATTTAATGCAACAGCAGGGCGGCACCATGGTAAAACATTACCGCGATTTGGCATTTATGGGATTTGCGGAAGTGCTGTTTAATTTAAGAACCATTTTGGGCAACATCGCTTTCTGCAAAAAAGATATAGTTTCGTGGAATCCCGATGTGCTTGTTCTGGTCGATTATCCGGGATTTAACCTGCGCATTGCGGAGTTTGCCCATAAAAAAGGTTTTAAGGTTGTTTATTATATTTCGCCGCAGGTATGGGCATGGAAACGGGGAAGGGTTAAGAAAATCAAAAAATTTGTTGACCGGATGCTCGTTATCCTTCCGTTTGAAAAGGAGTTTTATGCCCGTTACGGAATGGAGGTTGATTTTACAGGACATCCGCTGCTGGATGCACTGAACCATGAAAAATATCCGCCCAAACAACTCTTTTTAAAACAAAACAACCTGCCCGACAAACCGGTTATTGCTTTACTGCCCGGAAGCCGCAAACAGGAAGTGGCAAAAATGCTTCGCATCATGTCGGGCGTTGTTCCCCATTTTAACAATCATCAGTTTATTATTGCAGGGGTTCAGTCACTGGGCAAAGATTATTACAACAGGTTTTTAGTAAATGATGCGGTAAAGGTTATCTTCAATCAAACACACAACATTTTGCATTTTGCCGATGCGGCGCTGGTAACATCGGGAACGGCAACCCTCGAAACGGCATTGATTGGCACCCCCGAAGTGGTTTGTTATAAGGGTAACAGATTGTCGTACGAAATTGCCAAACGGGTAATTAAAGTTGAGTACATTTCGCTGGTAAACCTTATTATGGAAAAGCCGGTGGTTAAAGAGCTTATCCAGCACCAACTGACCATAGCTAACCTTAAAACGGAGCTGGATTTAATTTTAAACAACAAAAACAACCGGCAAAGGATTTTATCCGACTACGAAACTCTTAAAGCGAAACTGGGGCAAAGCGGAGCTTCCGAAAAAGCGGCACGTATTATTTATAAACTGATTTCTTAGCGGCGAAAACCGCAATCCCCCAATACATAAAGTAAAAAACCACTTTACTCTTTTGGCTTAACAATCATCACACTGCTGTCAACATCGGCAACGGGAACAACAGGCACGGGGATGCCGGCGGCAAAATCATCAACCGCTTTCATAATGCCCGGCCAGTCGGGATTGTAATCGTGAACAATGATAACACCACCGGGCGACAACCTCGGATAAAAATATTCAAGACCTGACTTAGTGGGATTATAGAGGTCGGCATCCATGCTTACAAGGGCAAACAGTTCATTTTCCAAACCCCTGGTTGTTTCGGGAAAATATCCCTGATGAAAAACAAATTCAGGATCGGACAACCGTTTTTTAACTTTTTCAATGGAAGTATCGGCAAAGTTTGAAGTGGTGTAGGTAGCTGCTTTGCCTGTTTCAGGTTTAAGGTCTTTCGACTGAAACCCTTCAAACGTATCAAACAGGTGGAATATTCGTGACTTGTCCATTTGGTGAAGCAAAAAAGCCGAATCGCCTTTATAAACACCCAGTTCGGCAAAAGCGCCCTGCACCCCGTTGTTTTTAAGACGCTCCACCTGAAACCAAAAATTAAAAAACCGCACCTTGTCGGGATATTTTTTCTCGTATTTACGAAGAGTATCCGATACTTCTCCGTTTTTTACCGCTGCCCTGTATGCCTTTGGCTGATAATTTTTATCGAACAAAACAGAATAAACATAATAGATCAGATAAAAGAGAATGATACCGAGCAGCACCACCTGAACTATTTGATATAGGGTAATTTGCATTGTATTAATAAATTTCAGATTCCACGTCCCAAAATCCGGCAAAAGCAATTAATCCGGTTTTATACAACTTCGGCCACCACAAACGTACTTCCGCCCACAAACACCAAATCGCGGGGATGTGCATTGTTATATGCCGAGCTGTAAGCCCTTTCAACCGAACCGTACGAAAGACCGGTTAAACCAAACGCTTCAGCCTTTTGCTGCAACAATTCCGCATCCATTCCCCGCGGGATATCGGGTTTACAAAAGTAATAGGTGGCATTGCGGGGCAGTAACGAAAATATGGTTGAGGGTTCTTTATCGTTTACCATACCCAAAACAAAATGCAGATGGTCGAATGAAATTGACATAATCTGCTGAACAACGGCTTTTATCCCCTCAACGTTATGGCCCGAGTCGCAAACAACCAGCGGATTGGTATCAAGAATATGCCACCGCCCTATAAATCCCGTATTTTTATAAAGGTACTCAATACCTTCTTTTATATGTTCCGGTTCAACGGGCAGGTTATATTTTGTTTTAAGAACATCCAGTGTCATCAAAGCGGTAGCAATATTTTCCTGTTGATAATTACCAAGCAAAGGTGAGTTTACCGCTTCAAGAAAAATCTCATTATTTCTCCAAATGTCAATCAACTGTTCATCCGGTTTCAGGCTTTGCAACATTTTTATGTCGTAATGCGCTTCGGCATAAAACAACTCTGCATTTTTTTCTTTAGCCGTTTTATTAAAAACCTGTTCGGTTTCAGGTTGTTTTCGTCCGATAACCACCGGCACATTATTTTTAATGATCCCTGCCTTTTCGGCGGCAATTTTCTCCAGCGAATCCCCGAGAAACTGCGTATGGTCCAAAGCAATATTGGTTATAACGCTTACCAGCGGATTAACCACATTGGTTGAATCCAAACGTCCTCCCATTCCCACTTCAACAACGGCGATATCAACTTTATTGTCGGCAAAATGCTTAAAGGCCATTCCCACGGTCATTTCAAAAAAGGAGGGTCTGATTTTTGAGAAGTCATCCATGTGCGATTGAACAAAGTCAATCACCTCGTCTTCTCCAATCATTTCGCCGTTTATTCTGATTCGTTCTCTGAAATCTTTTAAATGCGGCGAAGTATATAATCCCGTTTTAAATCCCGCCTCCTGCAAAACCGAAGCTACCAGATTTGACACGCTGCCTTTTCCGTTGGTACCTGCAACATGAACGGTTTTAAAGCTGTTTTGCGGATTACCAAGTATCTGCAACAATTCAACCGTATTTTCAAGATCGGCTTTATAAGCAGCCTTTCCCATACGCTGGTACATCGGCAGTTTTTCAAACAACCACTGAAGCGTTTCTTTATAATTCATATTTAAACCTAAACGGTATCTTAATATGTTCTTGTCATGTCCTCCGGAACCACAAGAATAAAGTCGGCAAGTTTTTTGGTTTCTTCGCTGATGGAATCGATATCAGCCTGCTCAACGGTGGTAATGGTTACAATTTTAAGCCCCTCTTTATATTTATTAAGGTGCCACAAAATACTTTGATAGTTATCGGAGTGATAAGAGCCGTTGTAATGAAAAAAGAGTTTTCCCTTTTCGGCATAACCGGCAATTGAGTAAGCCATGGTTGCATCTTTAACCGCTTGTGCTTTAGGGAAGTTTTCGTTTACATGTCCTTCCATTCCCTGCATATGCAACATATCGTAATAACATTTTAAGTTCAAATCGTACGCAATGGGTAACGGGGCGATATAGGATTTTGATTCCGGATAAAGTTCTTCCAGCCCTTCGAACCCCTTTTTATAAACCACCGATGCGTATCGACGCGGTATATTGGTAGCAATAAAAGGCAGTTTATTCTTTTTTGCAAATTCAACCAGCGGTTTGTAATCGGTACTGTAATTTGGCCAGAGGCGTGCTTCATCGTTAAAACTTTTTCTGCTTATCTTTCCTGTAAGATACTCATTTAAAATAAGCTGATTATCACGTTCAAACATCTCGGCACCCAAAATCAGGTTCTCCCCTTTGGCCTCAAAAAAGCTTTTGGTGAACTCAAGCTCCATCCAGTGTGCAATCGGGTTGTTATGACTTTCGCCGAAAAACACCACATCAGCCTTAAGCGCGGCCTTAAGTACCTTTTCGTATTTTACTTTTTTACCCTTATTATTGTAAAAATAATAGGCGGGTTTGTCCGATTTAAAAGCGGTTAACACCAACAATGCACTTAATGCAAACAGAATTTTTTTCATTTTTTATTTTTCTTTTTAAGTTTTTCTTCCTGAAAGGTAAGCGGGAGGAGGTTTTCAATGCCTTGTGTTGCCAGCACACTGCCCTCCTGTCCGTACATAATAACCCGTATTTTACTTTGCTGACGATGCTCGGTTTCGGCAATTACCTGCCGGCAGGCACCGCACGGAGCAATGGGCGAATTTACCACAAAGTGATCGGCTTTGGCTGTTATGGCAATGGCTTTTACGGCCACACCGGGGTATTGCGAACCGGCATAAAACAGGGCTACCCTTTCGGCACAAAGCCCTGAGGGATAGGCGCTGTTCTCCTGATTACCGCCTTTTATAACGATACCGTTTTCCAGCAATACAGCCGCTCCCACATGAAACTCCGAATAGGGAGCATACGAACCGGATACTGCTGCCTCCGCCTCTTTTAACAGACGTTGATCTTCCGCCGTCAACTCCCGGGGGTTGCTGTATTGTTCAATGGATATTTCCGGTTTTAGTATTTTCATTTCGTTTGAATTTAGAGCTAAGATACAATGTTTTTTATATCCTTCCTTCCAAATAAAAGAAGAGTGTAATAAAACCCGAAAAGCGTTGACCCCGCCTGGGTTTCGAGTGTATCATCGGTAAACATAGACCAAATAATAATGATAAAGAAGACTAAAAAATAGTAATCTTTAAAATAATGCAGCTTTACCGGCGGATAGATAAGGGCAAATATAAACCAAAGCAGCCCGAAAACACCAAAGGCAATGGCTATGGCCAAAAACTGGTTATGGGCATGAAACCTGAATTCTTTGTGGAGTTTCGACTTCATTACCTTATACTGGCTGTAAAGGGCATCTTCCAAATCGCCGGTACCCACACCGGTAAAAAAATGTTTTTTGATTAACCGTGTGGCCGCCCTCATATATTCGTAACGCTGCATAACCGAATTTCCCGAAGGGTCACCCAGTTTTTTATATACCTGATATCCGTATATAATCTTTAATATTCTGGTGCGCATTCCGGGGTTTTTAACATAACAAATATTGGCCACCCCTTTTTCAACCATCTGAATATCCCATGTCGATAACGCATCAACACCATCGGCATCCTTACGCAAATCTTTTGAGGTAAGATAACGTATCAGCGTAGCCGAAAGCGGCTCTCCCGAAAGGGTCAGACTGTCGTAACTGATACGGCTTTTTTTATTCCATTCGCTTCTCAGCTCTTTTTCGCATAAATAAATTCCCACATACTTGCCGTTATCAATTTCACGTGTTAAATCATGTGTATATTTATTACCCCGCGATGTTTTTTTATCAAGCACTTTTACATTAATTGCCGGAGGCGTGGTGGCTTCAGTAATGATTC
The DNA here is from genome assembly GCA_964400655.1 of uncultured Lentimicrobiaceae bacterium. Taxonomy (GTDB): domain Bacteria; phylum Bacteroidota; class Bacteroidia; order Bacteroidales; family F082; genus B16-G9. The sequence continues at coordinate 43,273 of CAYNVN010000095.1, read as the reverse complement.
GCTTGATGTAAATAAGGGTTGATACCGGAATGGCAACAATCAGCAAAACGAAAGCAATTTTAAGAACGGTATATTTTGTTTTAAAAAGTAAAATAACAAGCAATATTCCACCTGCAATAAGTATGGCGCTTAACCCTGTAATCGACTCGAGATGAAATAAAAAGACAATAAAAAAGAGCATTAAAAAAACAAATCCCGATTTTTGCTTTGTTGTAAAACTTTTGTCGAAGAACACAAAACTTATTAAAACGAAAAAGCCGAAAGCAATATTAAGGCTAAAGCGGATGGGTGATATAAAGGGTGAAATTTCGCGAACATCGGTAAAATTACTTGTGTAAAGCAGATAAAAGCTGATGATGATTCCGGCGGTTATGGCGGCAATATATCCTAAAAATATCTTTTTTATTTCAACGGCCGAAAGTTTGGGCATGGTTGAAAAAATAACAGGAAAAAGCAACAAGGGAAGTTTTATGCGTAAATCTTTAGAGGCATAATCGAAATTGGTGGTATAAAACAATCCCAACAGATGCAGCAAATAGATGGAGGTTAAAATTAACGCGGGTTTGTTCCGGAAAAAACGCCTGAATTTTTCAAAAAAGTTCAGCCGGATGGTCTTGGCAATGTAAACCAATGTGTACCACACTCCTTCAGCCGGATTGCCCAGTTTAAAAAACCTGAAAACAATTCTGAACGAAAAACCCGACAATATCCACAACAGTGCCAGCGATATTTCAAAAAGGCTCATGGTAAATTTTGATAACGGAAGGCTCATTGCTATTAAAGCAACATTTACAACGTAAGCATCATGGTGAAAATCAGACCTGTATTTTATGTTTGTTACCAAAACTTATGCTTGATCGTTATTTTTATTTTGCTGTATCGCTTTCGGGTTTATAGCTGCCGTTTAAAATGGAATTGTACAATTCCGTATTATTAATAACATCAACGGCCTTTTTAATTTCGGGGTCATCCAAAAGCGACGATTCAACTTTTCCCTTTTGATAATAATAGCGTGTAACTATTTCGATACGCAACAACTGTTTAATCGACTCTTTGTTTTTATCAAGGTCTTTTTTCTTTTCCTGTTTTACCTCCTTTTCCAGAAGTTGTATTACCGAATCGATGGCGGTATAATATTCCTCGCGCTGAGCACTCTCTTTCAATCGTTTAAGTACCGATTCTGTTTCCGTTTTGTAATCGAACTTATCACCCACAAACTCTTTAAAGGCATTAAACAACGAATCGCTGACCCTGAAGGTACCCGCATCCGGAATGGTTTTATGGGTGGCCCTGTAACGGTTGGCAAAATTAAAGATATAGTTCTGTGCATAAAGATCGCCCGTTACCTGATTGAATTTGGAGTCTTCCATTTTAATATCCGGCTCTATTCCTCCCCCGTCGTAAACAATACGTCCGCCTTTGGTTTTAAACTCGTTGATTAACGAGTCGGGCACCTTTGAAGGGCCGTTGCCGTTTTGCCTGTCGAAATAATTTATGGCCTGGATACATCTTCCGCTGGGGATGTAATACTTGGCAATGGTAACTTTTATTTTTGAATTGTAGGCAAGGGGCAACACATTTTGAACAAGCCCTTTTCCGAATGTTCGCTCTCCGATAATAACACCTCTGTCGTAATCCTGTATTGAACCCGAAACAATTTCGGAAGCGGATGCCGTATTACCGTCAACAAGGATAACAACCGGGATTTTTGAATCGGTAGCGGCTGCCTGGGTGTAGTAAGTATGGGTATTTTCGCTTCTTTTACCTTTGGTTTTAACAATCAGTTTGTTTTTAGGTATCCAGATATTGGCAATTTTAACCGCTTCACTCAACAATCCGCCACCATTGGAACGCAAATCGAAGATAATACCTTTCATGTTGTCGTGTTCTTTTTTCAGTTTCAGAAAAGCATCCCTTACATCGTTTCCGGCATTTTGACTGAATTGTATCAGCGAAATATATCCCACATCCTCCGAAACCATACCGAAATAGGGAACATTCGGTATTTTTATTTTCCGGCGGGTAATTTCATATACGGTATCATTATCGCAGTTATAATGCCGGATGGTGATATTAACCGTAGTTCCGGGCGTGCCTTTAAGTTTGTCGCTAACATCCGACGAACTTTTACCTTTAGCCGATTCGCCGTCAATGGCACGTATTTGATCGCCGGCGCGCAAGCCTGCCTCCTGAGCCGGAAACCCTTCGTAAGGTTCCGAAATAACAACCCAGTCGCCCTGCTTTTGTATCATGGCACCAATGCCGCCGTACTCACCTTTCGACATCAGTTCAAAATCTTCAATTCTTGACTCGGGAATGTATATGGTATAAGGGTCGAGGTTGTTAAGCATGGCATCAATGGCATCCTGTGTAAGGTCGCCGGGTTTAATATCATCGGCATAATTAAGGTTTAACTGCCGCAACACATCACCATAAATTTCCAGATTTTTTGAAATTTCAAAATTATTCTCTTCCTGTGCTAAAACATTATATCCTGCTATAAAAACAAAGGCAATCAGTAACGTAACTTTTAAAAATCTCATATCTGTTTTACTAAATTAAGTGCTAAAATTATGGAACTGGGTCGTATCCGCTACCACCCCACGGATTACAGGAAGCAATGCGTTTAAGTGCCATCCAGCCGCCTTTAAAGGGGCCGTATTTTTCGATGGCTTCGATGCTGTACGAGGAACAGGTGGGGGTATATCGGCACGACTGGCCCAAAAAAGGCGACAGTGTGTATTTGTACACATGTATTAAAAAAATAAACAATTTAGCTATCAACCTTTTCATCCTTGCTTTTTAAACGCTGTAAAATTAGGATTATTTTCTTTTCTATGTCCCGATACTCCATAATTGTATCGGCTACGTAAATAAAAGCTGCAACGATGGTTGTATTTTGCCCCTCTCCGGCTGCAAGTATCCACTTGTTTTTCCGGTATGCTTCGCGAAACAGTCGTTTGATCCTGTTTCGTTTAACGGCACTTTTCAACTTCTTTTTTGATACCGATATCATCACCTGTGCCGGAACATCGCCGGCTTGGGGAATTTGAAAAAAAACAACCTTAAAAGGATAAATAAAAAAGCTGTCTCCCCCGGTAAATAACCGGCCGATGAGCTTTTTACTGTGTAACCGTTCTCTTTTTTTAAACGTTTGTTTCAAAGCAATGGAACTAATAACAAATTGCTGCCCGTAAAAAACAAATAAGGGTTAACAGCAGGTTGACTTAAAAATTATCGATAAGGTTTCTGTTTTACAATAACCGGAATCTGTTTAACAGCCGCTATTACCTTTATATCAGCCCGTTATCTCTTCTTTCGGGCGTTTTTGGCCTGCTTCGATAAAAACTCATCCAGCGCCATGGTCATCGACGGTGCCGTTTGGGTAGGAGCCGGGATGTTAAGCGTAAATCCTGCCTCTTTTACCGCTTTGGCAGTGGTATGCCCGAAAGCACCTATCAGTTTATCTCCCTGTTTAAAATCGGGGAAATTATTTTGAAGCGATTTAATGCCGGCAGGACTGAAAAATATCAAACAATCGAAACTGTCGATGTCGAGATGTGACAAATTAGCTGCCACCGTTCGGTAAATAACCGCCCTTGTATAATCTATCTTTCCGCTTTCCAGCAGTTTAAACATACTCTGTTTGTGAATATCGGAAGAGGGAACCAGAAACTTTTCATCACTGTGCTTTTTAATCACATCCATCAGGTCGGCAAAATGCTGCTTGCCGAAAAATATTTTCCGTTTACGATACTGGATATATTTTTGAAGGTAAAAGGCAGTGGACTCGGAGATACAAAAGTACTTCATGGTGTCGGGAATCTCAAAACGTAACTCTTTGGCCATTCTAAAATAGTGATCAACAGCATGACGGCTCGTTAAAATAACTGCGGTATGATTGGCAAACGACACTTTACTCCTGCGGAACTCCTGCGACGGAATCCCCTCAACCTTAATAAACTTCTCAAAACTGATCTTCAAATTATACTTTCTGATAAGCTCGGCATAAGGTGTACGCTCAAGGTCTGCCGGTTTTGGTTGCGAAATGAGAATGTTCTTAACTTTCAATTTTCTCCCTTTTTAGTTCTTACTTCTTCTTGAAATCAGTTAGTTACCATAAAAACTATCCGGTAATTCTCAATCAGTTTGATCAATATAATTACCGGTATGATTTCAAGGGCGCAAAGGTACAAAATATTGTGATATAGCGAAATTTTTGCGGATTTTAACCCGATCAACAACGTTTGTATCCATTTTAATGCCATCATTACAACCATAAGCATAACACCTGCATACAGCACTTCAGTAAACGGTGTATTATATGCTATTATTAATACGGGTATCATTAAAAAACTTATAATAAGATCGATACGAAACCCCGCCCGCATTTGCCTGGCAACCTGCTCATCCATGTTAAACAGAAATCCGGCAAAAGAAATAATAACGAACCGAAAAGTAAAGTAGAGAAACACCGATGCAAAAAGCAATAAAACAACATGATAAAAAGCAATACCGGTTAGCTTTTCGGGCATGAAAACAGTTATAGCAAAATAAATAAACAACCCAATAACAGAAACAATGGTCATTATATAAAGCGAATAGAGCAGAATTCCGGGTTTTGCAAACTGGTTGTTGCTGTATTTTGCCTTATGCTTCGACCCCTCTTTTGAAAGCAACCGGTAAACCCGCTCGGGAAAAAAAAACCATATCAGAGCAAGCATAAGGGTAAGACCCAAAAGAAAGATTGTTATTTGATACGAATAACCTGCCTGATGGTCAATAATATGAAACAATACACTTTTAGTCTGAAGAAAATGCCCTACAGCCTGGCGATTGGTAACCGGTATAACCACCTCTGCACTATCCACAAGCATACTGCCCGCGTGGTTACCAAATAAAAAACTGCCATGTTCGGCAACCGCTAAACCCGAATCATGCAACACCTGGTTTCCCGCATATGGAATATTTTGTAAATAGGGTTTCAAATAATCTTTATATTACTGAAAAACAAATTAATATAAATCGAATAAAAATTGTTAAAAAGTTAACGGTATTTATTTGACACAGCAAAATTAGTAATACTTTTGCGTCATTAAACCAAACTACCATTAAAGAATTGACATGGAATTGTTAAATAAAATTCACAACATGGCCAAAACAGCGGGTAAAACCATTGTTTTGCCCGAAGGCACCGAAGAGAGAACTTTAAGAGCCGCCGATTATGCCCTGAAACACGGCCTTGCCGGAATCATTCTTCTTGGAAACGAAGATGAAATTAATAATCTTGCCGGCAAATGGGGACTATCGCATATTAAGGATGCCCGGATTATTGACCCCAAAACTTTTGACGAGAAAGAGTATTTTGCAAACAAGCTTTACGAGTTAAGAAAGTCAAAAGGATTAACCCCTGAGCAGGCCGTTAAACTTACGGAAGACCCGCTATACCTTGCCACCCTTTTGATAAAAGAAGGCAGAGCCGACGGCGAAGTGGCCGGAGCCGATAACGCCACCGGCGACGTATTGCGACCCGCATTTCAGATCGTTAAAACACTTCCGGGAGTAAGTGCGGTTTCGGGTGCATTTATTATGATCCTTCCCGAACACAAAAAGCATTTCGGTACCGACGGCATTTTGGTTTTTACCGACTGCGCCGTTAACCCCGATCCCACCACCAAACAACTGGCCGAACAGGCTGTTGAATCGGCACGCACGGCAAAACATATTGCAGGCATCGAACCGAGGGTGGCCATGCTGAGCTTTTCAACCAAGGGAAGTGCCAAACACGAAAAAGTTGACAAAGTTATTGAAGCGGTGGCCATTGCCAAAGAGATGGATCCCGGTTTGGCCATCGACGGCGAACTGCAAGCCGATGCCGCCATCATCGAAGCCATCGGCAAGAAAAAAGCACCCGGTTCAAAAATTGCCGGCAAAGCCAACGTGCTGGTATTCCCGTCGCTTGAATCGGGAAACATAGCCTATAAACTGGTACAACGGCTGGCCGATGCCGAAGCTGTGGGGCCGGTACTTCAGGGCCTTGCAGCCCCCATCAACGACCTGTCGAGAGGCTGCTCGGTTGACGATATTATCAATATGATTGCCATTACGGCTAACCAGGCAAACGGACTTGGTTAAACCCATTTAAACTCAACAAGATGCACAATCAGTTATTAAAATACAGTTTGGGTGATCAGATGAAACCCAAAGGTAAAATCCAAAATGTCGGCATCATCGGCTGCGGTTCCATTGGCCAGCAGGTAACCCTGCAGGTGGCCAACTACGGTATGGATGTGGTTTTTTTAGATGTGTCGGATGAACGAATCAAAGAGATTTTTGCCTCCCTCGAAGAACAACTCGACGACATCATCAACCACTGGGGGATTACCGCCTCCGAAAAGCGGCTGATTCTTTCACGTATAAAAGGCACCACGGTCTATTCCGACCTGAAAGATTGCGATATCGTTATCGAAACCATCAGCTCGCGCCAAAGAGGAACCCTTATCGAATTGCGTCGCGATATCTTTAAAAAAGTTGAGAATGTTGTCCGTAAAGATACCATTATCGCTTCCAACCTCTCAACATTGATGATATCCGACCTTGCCGTCGCTTTAAAACACAAAGACAGGGCTATGGGGGTGCATTTTCTGGAGCCCATCGACAAAACCCGTATTGTTGAAGTAATGCGCTGCATGAGAACTTCGGACAAAACACTGGAAACCATGGTAAGGTTTGCCCGGATGATCAACAAAAGAGCCATTCCCATCCACGAATCGCCCGGAAATATCAGTACCCGAATACTGTTGCCCGTTTTTAACGAAGCCTGCGAAGTGCTTATGGAAGGGGTGGCATCGGTTAAAGACATTGACGACACCATGAAAGAGATAATGGGTTACAATGTGGGGCCCTTTGAACTTGCCGACCGGATTGGCCTTGACAAGGTGTTAAAATATATGGACAATCTGTACGCCGAATTCGGCGAAAGAAAATACAAAGCCTCCCCCATTCTAAAACGTTTGGTAAGAGCCAATTTCTTAGGCAAACATACCGGAAAAGGATTTTACAATTACGAAAGCGGAAAACCGGTTAGCAACACCATTTCGTGTGCCATTATCAAATAACTAACGATCAGAAAAAAAATGAAAATTATAGTTTTAAATTGTGGTAGCTCTTCCATTAAATATCAGCTGTTTGATATGCCGGAGAAAAAGGTGTTGGTAAAAGGGCTTGTTGAAAAGATAGGACTAAAAGGCAGTGCCATCAAACTGGAGCGCGAAGGTGAAAACGAGGTAAAACTCCCCGGTGAGATACTGGACCATCAACAGGGTATTGAGTTTTTACTGGGAATCCTTATCAGTGAAGAGTACGGGGTTTTAAAAAGCCTTAACGAAATTGATGCTGTAGGACACCGCGTGGTGCATGGTGCCGAAGAGTTTAGCGGCAGCGTTAAAATTAACGACGACGTGATAGCTGCGCTGGAACACTCTACAGAGCTGGCTCCGCTGCACAACCCGCCAAACCTGAAAGGTATTTATGCCATGATGACACTATTGCCCGACATTCCGCAAATTGGCGTTTTCGATACGGCATTTCACCAAACCATGCCCGAGCATGTTTATCTCTATGCCATTCCTTACATTCTTTATGAAAAATACCGTATCAGACGTTACGGTTTTCACGGAACCAGCCATAAATATGTATCGGAACAGGTGGGTGAAATATTAAACATCGACATCGCCGATAAAAAGATTATCACCTGTCACCTTGGTAACGGCTCTTCCGTTGCAGCCATAAAATACGGCAAATCGTTTGACACCTCCATGGGGATGACTCCCACCGAAGGACTGGTAATGGGTACCCGAACCGGCGACCTCGACCCCGGGGTATTGCTTCATTTTGCCGACAAAGAAAACCTGAGCATTGAGTACACCCGTACCCTTATCAATAAATTTTCGGGATTACAGGGAATTTCAGGGGTATCTTCCGATATGCGCGACCTTGAAAATGCGGCATCCGAAGGCAATCACCGGGCACAGCTTGCCCTCGACATGTTTGCCTATCGTGTAAAAAAATATATCGGTGCTTATGCTGCGGCCATGGAAGGCGTTGATGTAATTGTATTTACCGGAGGTATCGGCGAAAACGATACCGAAACCCGTAAAAAGGTGCTTAAAGGTCTTGATTTTCTCGGTATCGAAACGGATGAATCCAAACTGAATATACGCGGAAAAGAGGCAATCCTTACCACTCCGCAATCGAAAGTTACCGTTATGGTTATTCCAACCGATGAGGAGTTGATGATTGCCAAAGACACTTATGAAATAGTTACGGGAAAATAGATTCCCTTTTCAATTTCTGTTGAAAAAGATTTAAGCAGGAAAAGATGGTGACCGGTCACCATCTTTTCCTGTGTAAAAAACCCCAAATCAACAATTGAATAATTTATTCAATACCTTTGTGAAAATTTTTTTAAGAAATGATCAATAAGATTCCTTTTAACAAACCGTTTTTTGCGGGAAAAGAGGTTCAAAATATAGTTAATGCCGCCTATTACGGCCACCTTTCGGGCAACGGCCCTTTCACCAAAATGTGCCAATATTTTTTTGAGGAACGGTGGGGTTTTAAAAAAACCTACATGACCACTTCGTGTACCGATGCCTTTGAAATGGCAGCACTGCTTATGGATTTAAAAGAGGGCGATGAAGTCATCCTTCCCTCCTTTACTTTTGTTTCGACAACCAGTCCGTTTATGTTACGCGGGGCCAAACTCGTTTTTGCCGACAGCCGTACCGACCACCCAAACATGGATATGGATAAAGTGGAGGAACTGATAACCGATAAAACTAGGGTTCTTGTTGTAATGCACTATGGCGGCGTGGCCGTGGATATGGATAAAGCCGTTGCCCTTGCCAAAAAATACAACCTTATTATTTTGGAAGATGTTGCCCATGCCGTTGACTCATATTACAAAGGCAAGCCGCTGGGCACCTTTGGCGATTTTGCCGCCTTTTCGTTTCATGAAACCAAAAACGTGAGCAGCGGCGAAGGGGGATTGCTTGCCGTTAACAACGAAAAATACATTGAACAAGCCGATATTGTTTGGGAAAAAGGCACCAACCGCACTGCTTTTGAATCGGGCAGGGTAAACCGCTACGAGTGGGTAGGTTTGGGAGCTTCTTACATGCCGTCGGATATGATTGCCGGTATGCTTTATGCCCAACTGGAAAATATTGAAGATATTCAGCATAAACGGATTCAGATTTGGGAACAGTATTACAACAAACTGAAAGTGCTGGAAGAAAAAAGTTTGGCAAAAATTCCGCATATACCCGATTATGCCACCAACAACGGACACCTGTTTTACCTTTTGTTAAAAAACAGGGAACAACGTGATGCCCTTATTAAGTTTATGGACGACAACCATGTTATGACGGTATTCCATTACCTGCCGCTGCACAACAGCCCCTATTTTAAAGATAAACACGATGGGCGGCCGCTTCCCAATGCCGAGCGTTTTGCCGACACCATCATTAGGCTGCCTTTCTTTTACGAGCTGCCCCTGATGATTGTGGATATGATTGCCGATAAAATAATTGAGTTTTTCAAGGATTGACCATAACCGGCCGATAAATCACAAAAAAAAAGCCGCCCTGAAAAACAGAACAGCTTTTTATAAAATTTTTTAATACTCCCTATTTAATAACAGTAGCTTTTTTAACCACCTTCATGGCAGGAGTTTCGATGCTGTACAGGTAATATCCCGAAGGAAGACCGGCGGCATTCCATACAACCGTGTGCTGTCCGGCAGCAAATACACCGTTTGCCAAAACCGTTACCAAACTACCGGTTACATTGTAAACATTAATGGTAACCTTTTGTGCAGAGGCCAAATTAAATACAATGTTGGTTGTTCCTCTGAACGGATTGGGTCTGTTTTGCGAAAGAACAACAGCTTCATCCTTCACAACAATTCCGTTTGTAGCATTGGTTGCTCCCGGCGTATAAGTTGGCATAAACTCCCAGTTTGCACCACCGTCAGGGTAACGTCCATAAGAAATATCGGTGGTTTGATCACCATAGGTAATTGAATCAATAACAGCCTGATCAGGACCCCAAAGACCAACCTGTTCGCCGCCGCCGCTTAATTTAAAGTTCAGGTTTAATACCGAGCTCTCCTGTCCTTTGTTGGCATAAAATAAAATAAAGCCGTGAGCCGGAACGGTTACCGAATCGGGATAGGTAGAAGGAATCTGGTACATTGCATCAGGATCCGTTAAATCGTCTGCCATATAATATCCCGACAGATCAACATCTTCGTCACCCGCATTGTAAATCTCAATCCAATCGGGATAATCGCCCTGCGGACCGGGATAAGCAGTGTCGTTGCTGGCCATAAACTCGTTGATAAAGAGCTGTGCGCTGGCAGTTTGAATACCTGCAAATAACATAATGGCCAGTGCCATAACAAATGTGTAAATTTTTTTCATACGCTTAAATTTGATTTTGATTAATAAAATAATTTTGATAAAATTATAAATAATTACCGTACCCCCTTAATTGAGGCTAAAATTTTCTATCCTTTTTATACCTTTTTTTGACGCTACAATTCTGTATGCCTTGGTAATACTGCTGTCATCTACCGAGTAGCGCATCACCAGGTTCAAGTGATAAATGCGTTCCACATTGATTTGCTTTAACCCCGATTTTTTAACGTAATAAACCTCTTTTTCAGGGTCGTCCATTTTAAAAGTCAAATCCCAGATATTGTATCGCAATATTTGTGTTACGCCTTCAAAACCGGCTCCCTGGCCTTTAAACAATCGTATCTGGTTTCTGAACAACATCACCTTTTCCGATTTCAATTCTATATCAAGATCGGTTTTTTGAATTTTACGACGCGTTTCGAGAATATCATCGGCAAGATTTTTCTTTTTTACAAAATGAAAGCTCTCTTTTAGCTCGCCAATTTTTTTCTTCTCCGGATTAAAGATGCTGGTTTTGTAATCGGAAAAAAACTTTTTATGCTTCCGGTCGAGGTACATACGCAACAACTCCTTTATGCGGTCTTTAAACATATAGCTGATAACAAGTGCAATAAAAAAAGGCAACGAGAGGTTCCCGTACATTAATTGCGAAACAAAGGCCACTCCGGTGGCAAAAACCATGGCAATTCCCGCAGCCACTGCAAATAACATCTGCTCAACAAAAATGGCCTCGCGACGGGTATCGGTATTTAAAAACAGATTGCTCTCAACAAACTTTTTTAACATGCTGTTCCTGTGCAACACATCCTGATTGGCTCTTTTGGCACCTACAATCGAAAGATATCCTTTCTTTTTGCGATAACGGGTTTCGCGGTAGGCCAACCCTGTCAGTTTTTCGATTTGCTCATCAAACCCGCCTCTTTTTTTCAGCGACTCTATCAGTATAAATATATGTTTCTCAAGCAAAAGGCTCTGGTATTCATCAGTAATTTCAAACATTTTATACACTTCCCTGTTACCCGGTACCACTACCTTTTCCCGCAATGCTTTAAATTTTTCGCGTACAGCAGCCGACTGTTGGATAAACTCATCAGCCAGTATCATCTTATCTTCCGGTTTCGAAGCATCGTTAACCTGTTGCACCAGATGCCGTAACGAAGAACCGAAAATGGAACAAAACCTTTTGGCTTCCACCTCAAACCTGGCAATGGTCTCCTTGTCCTGAACATTCAACAGGTCATCAATGCTTTTTATCAGCACACCGTAGGGGCTCTCCATACCGTCAATCATTTTACGCAACAAATAGTTGGGTGTGGTGAGACGAATGTTGGTTTTTAAAGCCCGGTAAAAATTATGTTTGGTATAGTTTTGTTTATTAATATCAAGACTTTGCGGAACAAAAAGATACATTTCCACTTTATAATCCTGCGGTTTTTTTATATCGTGAGGCGCAGGAAATTCAAGTTTCATTTCAAAGGCCAGCTGATCGTGCCGTTTTATGGTGTCTTTAATATTCATTATACAAGGTGACAAAAGTAGTTTTAAAGAGTGCAGAAGTCCAATAACAAACATCGACACAAAATCTACATCACTGCTCTTTTAAAACAAAAACCGGTATATACTCCTCTACAGGTACAATGTATAAGCCTTATATTACGTTAGTTACAAAATTACAACTCCTCTACACCCCTATAATCTCTTCAAACATCCGTGGTTATCGCTTGTTAACCAACTTTTATTAATTTTGAAGAATAGTTTTACGGTTAACAATTAATTGTTTTTTTACCAAGAACCAAACAATCATTAATCAACCTTAATCATTATTATTATGTCGATACTTTTTAAACAGGTAAAACAGCTGGTTTTAGAGGTTGATGAATTTATATCGACCGTTGAGCAGGGCGTACTCATTTTTAAACAGGGGGTTTACAATTATCTGGACAAAGACAAGAAACAGTTTTACGACAAGATAAAAAACATAGAACGGTTAGAGGCTCAGGCCGACAAACTGCAACGCAATATCGACAAGGAACTCTATCTGCACTCTATTTTGCCCCAACATGCCAGCGACATTGAAGAATTGATTGACAAACTGGATGAAATCATCGACCGGTCGAAAGAGAGTTTATATGAATTTGATGTTGAGATACCGTATATTCCCGATGAACTGATTCGCGATTTTAAAAGGCTTACCGATGTTTCCACCGAAGCTGCCATGGCCGTTTTTCCTGCCGTATCGACCTTTTTTACCGAACCCTCCAAAGTAAAAGCCATGCTGCCGAAAGTTTACTTTTACGAAAAGGAGAGCGATAAACTTTCGCGCAACATCAAACGCAGATTATTCCACGAAATGGATAATCTCAAACTGAGTCAAAAAATCCACTTAAGATATTTTGCATTGCACATTGAAACCATTTCGGACAAAGCCGAAAACCTGGCCGATTTTCTTTCCATTAACGCCCTGAAGTTTAATTTATGATTACACTGCTATTCTTTTTGTCCAGCGGGCTTTTCCTCGGGTGGTCGCTTGGGGCTAACGATGCAGCCAATGTTTTTGGAACGGCTGTGGGTTCCCGTATGGTGAAATTTCGATTAGCAGCCATTATTGCTTCGCTGTTTGTTATTATCGGGGCCATCGTTCAGGGAGCCGGTGCCAGCGAAACATTGGGCAAACTGGGTAGCGTGTCAACACTTGCCGCAGCTTTTACGGTCGCTTTGTCGGCAGCACTGACGGTTTACTGGATGACAAGGCTTAAACTTCCGGTTTCCACTTCGCAGTCAATTGTGGGTGCTATTATAGGCTGGAACCTTTTTACCAACAACCCAACCGACGGACACACCTTAACAAAAATTCTTACCACCTGGGTATCGGGGCCCATACTGGGTGCCATTTTTGCCGCGCTGTTATACCTGTTGGTTAAAAAAATACTTGAGCATATCCGGTTTCATGTTTTTTACCGCGATTTGGTAATCAGATGGGGACTGATTATTGTTGGCGGGTTTGGCGCATACAGTCTGGGTGCCAACAACATTGCCAACGTAATGGGCGTTTTTACAACCTCCGTTCATTTTCCCGATATCAATTTCGGCATTTTTCAGCTTAGCGGAACACAACAACTTTTTGCCATTGGAGGTATCGCCATTGCCATTGGTATCGTAACCTATTCAAAAAGAGTTATGGAAACCGTTGGAAACACCCTGATGCCCATTACACCCGAAGCAGCCATTGTTGTGGTTTTATCGCAGGCACTTGTGCTTTTCCTCTTCTCTTCGCAAGCCCTGTCCGATTGGCTACACTCCATAGGCCTTCCCTCCATTCCACTGGTTCCTGTATCAAGCTCACAGGTTGTAATAGGCTCCATTATTGGTATCGGATTGTTAAAAGGCGGCAACCAAATCAAATATAAAGTTCTTGGCTCCATAGGTACCGGCTGGGTGGCCACCCCGATTATCGCCGGACTTATTTCGTTTTTCCTTCTCTTTTTTATACACAACGTTTTCAGGCAGGATGTCGGTTTAAACGATAACATCATCACAACATCTGCCAAAGCATCGGTTGACACAACGAAACAACTGCCTGACGATACCGTAAGCTACCCTCAACAAGGGCAGGATCTGATAACAACCATCGAAAATGCGGAAAGCAATATGGAAAGTTATTTATGGACCATAATCGGCATTTTACTGGTAACAACCGGTTCGACGGTTTATTATTTTTTAAGACGTGAAAAAAAGAACAAGGAACTTTACAATCAAAAAACCGATGAACTGGAAAAGGAGGTTGCTTTGCAGGCCGAATCGATGGAAAAAGAACTTGAAAGTTACCGCCGCGAACATGAAGGATTAGATAAAGAGTTAAAATACAGACAAAACGAAATGACCACCATGGCTACAAACATCATAAAGAAATATGAACTTGTAAGCCAGATTAAAGAGGATATCAACAAAATAAAAAAAGGAATTAAAGATGCCGAATCGCGAAGAGCCATAAGCGAAGTGATTATAAAAATAAACCAGAACCTGTTGTATGACCGCGACAGGGAGAAATTCCAGATGTATCTTGAAGACCACAACAGCAACTTTATGCACCGTTTGAACGAAATGTACCCCGACATGACCGACAACGAAAAGAGACTGGCTGCATTGCTACGCATGAACCTCTCTTCCAAAGAGATTGCCTCCATTCTAAATATTTCAACCAAAAGTGTGGAGATGAACCGCTACCGTTTACGCAAAAAACTGCAAATACCACCCAAGCAAAACCTCACCGATTTTATAAGGAATTTCTGATTTTTACCAGCCTTTCAAGCATTCCTTCCAGCAGGTCAAGTTTCAACATATTGGCTCCGTCCGATTTGGCAACCGCAGGATTGGGATGCGTTTCCAAAAACAAACCGTCAACACCCGTTGCCACGCCTGCTTTTGCCACCGTTTCAATCAGGTCGGGCCTGCCGCCGGTAACCCCCGATGTTTGATTGGGTTGCTGCAGCGAATGGGTAATATCCAAAATTACCGGAAATCCGGTTTGCTGCATAGCGGGAATATTCCTGTAATCGATAACCAAATCGCCGTAACCAAACATATTTCCCCGTTCGGTAAGCATCACCTTGTTATTGCCCGTTGACACCACTTTGTCGGCAGCAAACCGCATGGAAGCACCCGACAAAAACTGTCCTTTTTTAATATTAATGACTTTGCCCGTTTTTCCGGCAGCAATTAAAAGTTCAGTCTGTCGGCACAAAAAGGCAGGAATTTGTAATACATCCACATATTCGGCCGCCATAACGGCTTCTTCGGCCGTATGAATATCGGTAACAACAGGTATTCCGAACATTTCGGAAACCCTGCGTAAAATTTTAAGCGCTTTTTCATCACCGATTCCGGTAAACGAATCCAACCGTGAACGGTTTGCCTTTTTATAAGATGCCTTGAAAATAAACGGTATCTGAAGCTTATCGGTAATCGAAAGAATTTTTTCGGCAATGGGAAAAGCCATTTTGTCGTCTTCAATAACACACGGTCCGGCCAGTAAAAAAAAGTTGTTGCTGCCGGTATGATTAAGATTGGATATTGGGGGAAACATATTATCGGTTTTTTATCACTGAACGTTTAAGGGCTAAAAACATTGTTTGTTGCTTAAATGCAACACATACAAAAGTACATTTTATTCTTTAACGGGCCGGCTCACAAAATAAACACCGGCAAAAATCAGCACTGCAGCGGTTACTTCCACCCAGGTTAAAACATCTTTACCCAGCGCCAAAGCCACCACCGTGGCAAGAAACGGCTGCAAATAGATGTAGGCACTGTTTACCGTCGGGCTTACCAGTTTTAACGAATAGTTATTCAGCAAATAAGCCAGCACCGTTGTAAATAACACCACATATCCTATCGACATCCAAATAGTAAAAGGAATGGCAGTATAATTTGTTTGGAGCACCTGTTTTGCCGAAACCGGAATAACCAATACCAATCCAAAAGTAAACAACCACTTCATTACCGTTAATGCCGGATACTTTTGCATCAGGGGTTTGATAAGAACCAGAAAAAGAGCATACGACGAACTGTTAATCAAAATAAAAACATTACCCAAAAGGGTATTGGAAGTAAAAGAAAACGAACCGCTTTTCAATATGAGCCATAAGGCCCCGGCACTGCCCAAACCAATACCAAATAGCTTCAGCCTTGTCAATCCTTCTTTCAGGATAAAATGCGCATAAACCAAAACCAATATGGGGGTTCCCACCATAATAATGGAAGCATTGATGGGGGTTGTAAGGTTCAAACCTTCAAAAAACATTACCTGATTCAGGGCAATCCCAAAAAAGGATGCTACGGCAATTGAAAGCAAATCCCGTTTTTCCACCCTGTGATTACCATACAGCCTGCTTATCATCCAAAAAACAAGGGCAGCACCGGTCACCCTGAAAAATATAATGGCCCTTGGTGCCATATAATCGGGCATGATGCCCTTGGCAATTACATAATTAAGTCCATAAATAAGATTGGCACCTATAATTGCCAAATGGGCGGGCAATGTTTTTACTGACTTTGGCATAAAGGGTTAGAAAGGCAAATCGTCGGTTGCCTCTTCTTCCGAAGCCAAATCAGGCGGGGGCATCTCGTTGGGGATATCATCGGGCATTAAACCGGGAGGCGGGTCGTCACCGGCAACCCTGTCTATTTTCCAGGCTCTTACGTCGGTGTACCAGCGGTTGTTGTATTCACGCGATTCGATATTCACCGAAACCTGCAACTGATCACCCTCGTTCACACTGTCCAGCATCGATATTTTATCGCCCCAGCAAACAATACATACTTTTTTGGGATATTGCTCATCGGTTTCAATAACAAACTGCTGCTTTTCCCAGCGCCCGTTTCTGCCTTCACCGCTTTCTTTCTCTAATTTTTTAATTAACCGTCCTTTTAGCTCTACACTCATAACTCAAGTTTTTCCACAAAAATAATACAATTATCACCTGCTTTGAACATAAAATTACAAAAGCAGTATCTTTGCAAAAGTAAAGGAGAAATAAAATGCACCAACAGGAAGTTAAACTTGAAATTCCCAAAATGTTTTACTCCGACGCAGAAGAAAAACCATTTGAAACCTGCGTTGTTTGCGGAAAAGATTTGTACCACAGCGATGAACCTTACATGATTGAAAAGGTTTTTAAAACCTATGCCGGTCACGATTTTAAATCAACCGTATTTGAATTTGCCATTTGCAACAGCTGTCATCAAAAAATGCAGGAAGGCATGTCGGAAGAGTCGATGCGTAATATGCAGATGTATTACCAAAACTTTATACAGCAGCGGGGAAGCGACTCGGTAATGATCGACTTGCGAACCTTTGACATTAACCAATGGATGTCGAAATGTTTTTTTAAGGATACACCGGTTTCGGAGATGGAAGAGTATCAGATTGTCGGCATGTTCAAAGGCGATAAATTAATCCTTAATCAACCTCCCATGGTAATGGGCTACGATGTAATGGAAGAGATGTCGGAACTGCTCTCAAAAAAAACCAAAGACGAGATGAACGGTTTCAGAAAAAAGTTCCTCGGCCCTCCTCCCGAATTCAGCGAATTTATTTACGGCCGCAAACTGATAATGGTGTAACATATTTGCCGGTGTTACCGTTTTAACACATATTTTGAACCTTATAACAATACAATCCGACCAAAACAAAAACAGGCCAATCCTTTTGATTGTTCTGTTGGTTTTTTTCACAACAGGAATATCACCAGCCATGGCACAAAACAAACAGGATACTGCAACTTTCGGCACCGGATGTTTCTGGTGTTCCGAAGCCATTTTCAGCCGTTTAAACGGTGTTGACGAAGTTTTGCCGGGCTATGCCGGCGGAAAAGAACCCAATCCGACATACGAACTGGTTTGCAGCGGAACCACCAACTATGCCGAAGTGGTGAGGATTGTTTATAATCCTCAAATAATAAGTTACCGTGAGCTGCTGGAAGTTTTTTGGAAAACGCACGACCCCACCACCTTAAACCGTCAGGGTGCCGATACAGGCACACAATACCGGTCGGTAATTTTTTATCACAACCCGATGCAAAAAGCCGAAGCGGAACATTATAAAGAGGAGCTGACCCGTGCCCGTATATGGGATAAGCCCATTGTTACCGAAATTTCACCGTTAACAAATTTTTATCCTGCCGAAACATACCACCGCGACTATTATAAAAACAATCCCGGTAACGGTTACTGTAACTTTGTAATTACTCCGAAAATTGAAAAGTTTGAAAAAATTTTCAAGACCAAACTAAAATAGCATGCACAACATCGAACCGTTTCATAACTGGGCAGGCATATACAATGCGGCAACAGATAACCGCTCTCCGTTTTACGGAAGAGTGTACAGCGAAACCATGTGCCGTAATGTAATTTACGATCACTATATCCATCCGCAGTGGGATGAGTTCGGCTCGCAAACCCTTTATCTGAAAATATTATTTGCCGATTACGAAAACCGTTTTGCCGTTATTGAACTGATGGGCGAATGGAACGACATCCTTTACAACGATGTGATGTTTCTTTATCGCGATGTTATTGAAACCCTGCTAAACGAAGGCATCATCCATTTTATTTTGATCGGGGAAAATGTACTTGATTTTCATTCCGACACGGATGATTACTTTGCCGAATGGTTCGACAATATAGAAGAGGGATGGATCATCGGTATCAATTTCAGACAACATGTTATTGATGAGTTTTCGAGGGCCAACATCGACCAGTATGTTGCTTTTTACGGACATTTTGACGAGCTGCACTGGCGCAACCTGCAACCCGATCAGTTATTTATGCTGTTAAACGGGTTAATAACCAAACAACTGGGAACATGACAAAAAAACAAGGTGCCATTATTAAAGTTTACGGAAAGGTACAGGGTGTTGGATTCAGATATTACACCCATAAAAAGGCTGTCGAACTGGAATTAACCGGATTTGTACAAAACCGTCCCGACGGCTCCGTTTACATTGAAGCCGAAGGAGCGGAAGAAAAACTTGATCAATTTATTCTTTGGTGCAACGAAGGCCCCGGCTGGGCAAGGGTTACCAATGTTCAGGTACAGCGTACTCCGCCCTGGGGATACAGCCGGTTTGAAATAAGATAGTACCCGGCAAAAAATATTACTGTGTTTAAAGCAAGGCTTAATTTCCGATAATCCCGTCGAAATTAACACTAACGGGCAACTGGTTTTCAAAATCGTAGAGGGTCATTTTGCGTATCTTGTAATAATTCACCCAATAATCTCTTAGCGAACGGATATAACCCATATTGGCATTGTCGTTATCAATTTGAGCATTGTTAAGTTCCAATACATCGTTAACCTTACCAATCATATATCTTTTGTAAGTAACATCATAACGTTTTTTGGCAACGGTATCCGATTTGGCAGCAATATAGAGCTGCTTTTTTTGCATGCCAAACTGCATCACCTGTAAATAGATATCCTGTTCAAAGTCTATTTTGTCCTGCTCCACCGAAGTAACCACCAAATCGTGGTTTGATTCGGCCATACGGATGTTACCCCTTGCCCTGCCCCAATCCAAAATCGGCAGGGTAATTCCCAGTGTAACCCGTTCCTGATCCAACGGATTTTTGTAAGCATCGCTTAAATAATCGGCTGTTTGGGTAAGTCCGAACGAAGCATAAAGGTTGGCATCAAACCGTCCGGTCATTTTTGCCCTGTTAACCTCACTTTCGGCTTCCAGCAGCCGCCGCTGAAATTCCAGTCCCGACGAGGTATTGGCTTTGGCCTCTTCAACGGCACGGTTCAAAGGAATATCAAAATAATGGGTTACCACCGGCGGAATCAGTCTTATTTCACCATCGGTTTTTAATCTTAAATAAGATTTAAACAAAAAAAGCATGTTGTTGTAATTCAGCTGCGACTGTTCCAGTGAGGCATCCGCTTTTAAAAGATTCAGCTCCAGCTGCAACAATTCGTTTTCGGCAATCTTTCCCAAATTAAAGCGCCCCTTTGCAATTTTATATAAGGTATCGTAATTGGCGTAATTTTTTTTGGCAATTTCCATTTCAATCTGGGCGGTAAGCAAATTAAAAAATCTGTTTATGGCGGTAATTGCCACCTGTTCGTTATCCTCCAGATATTTTCTTTGTGCCTCCTCATATTTCAGCGGTTCAATCTTTTTATCCCACTTGTATTCGTTATAGGTAAATATGGGCTGACGGAATCCGATGCTTACCATATCGGCCAAAAACTGTTTGGTGGTGGTATCGGAATAAAAGTTTGTTATTTGCTGAATACCCGTATTTAAAAAAACCTCACCGCCGGTCCATCCTACCCTTTGACTTACCGACAAAGTAGCCGAATAATCAATCAAACTTCGCGGAACATAATCGGAGCTGCCGTCGGGCATGGTAATGGCCTCGATGCTACGGTTCAAATTAGGAATGGTTGCATCGAACTTAAGTCCCGGCATATAAGTTGCCCTGTAAGTTCTGAATTGCCAATAACTGCTACGAAACCGGTGCTTTGCCATCAGCGCATCGGGCGACTGCTGTTGTGCAATACGAATTGCATCCTTAAGCGAAAAGGTAACGGTTTGTTTTTGAGCAAAGGATGATGACATCACAATCATCAATCCAAGTACCAAAATATTTTGTAAAACGCTTTTCATACTTTTTCAATTTTTTAATCGTGCCGTAGCGATTCAACCGGGTCCTGCTCGGCAGCTTTACGGGCAGGCAACCAGCCAAACACAATACCAACCGTTGCCGCCACACCAAACGAAATTGCAACCGACACAAACGAAACAATGGTTAAAATATCTGTTGACATACTGATGACTCTGGCCATTATTACTCCCAACAAAATTCCCAAAAAACCTCCGCTAATACTGATGAAAGTTGCTTCGGCAAGAAACTGAAAAATAATATCTTTCCGGGTAGCGCCAATGGCACGGCGTACGCCGATTTCACGAATACGTTCCATCACCGATGCCAGCATGATGTTCATAATCCCGATTCCGCCTACAATCAGCGAAATACCGGCAATGGCTCCCAAAACAATATTGAATATATCTTTGGTTTTTTGCTCCTGCTTAAGCAACAACTCCGGTATTTTAATTTCAAAATCCACAACCCCCTGATGACGGCGTGTTAAAATCTGTTCAATCACTTTATTGGTGGCGGCAAGGTCTTTGGTTTCCTTTACCTGAACCACAATTTTATCAAGTTGATGTTCGCCCACCTTGTTGGCATCATTTGAAACATACATGGTCATGCCCCCCATTCTGAACATTTGCCCTCCGCCGAAGGATGCCTGACTGACCAGCGACCGGTCTTTATACCGCAACAAAACGGTTTTTAAAGGAGTGAACACCTTGCTGTTATAATCACTTACCCCCAGACTTTCGGCCTTTTTATCGGTTTTAACGCCCTGTAAAACGCCAACCACTTTCAGCCATACATTGCCGCATTTTAACTGTTTTCCCAGCGGATCATCATTGGGGAACAGTTTGGCCGCTACGGTTGGCCCGATAACACAAACCGGATCACCTTTTTCCGATTGTATGTCGCTAAAAAGTACACCACGCTGTAACGTAAGGTTAAACAATTCAAAAAAGTTATTGTTAACACCTGTAAGCTGCGCATTGGTTTTTTTTCCTTTACGCACAGCCAAAACCGGATAAACAATTTCGGGGCTTACCTTTTCAATGGTAGGAATAACACGGGCAATGTTTTCGGCATCTTTTAGCGTGAGACCCGGCGAATATTTTTTGCTGGTCATTACCGATGAGGCGTTTCCCTCCTCTTCCTGCTCTTCATTTTTTTGATCATCCAAATTTACCGGAAGGATAACAATGTTGTTAACCCCCACCAGCTTTATCTGGTCCAGAATTTCTTTTTGGGCTCCGTTTCCAATGGCCATCATGGCAATTACCGCAGCCACCCCGAAAATAATTCCCAACGCCGTAAGAATTGATCGCAACTTATTGGCAAAAACCGCCTCAAGGGCAATGGTTAATATCTGAAAATACCTTTCCATCGTGTGTTTACTGTTTGGAGGTTCCGCCATCACGTTTTTTACCGCGATGCCTTCCCATTTTTACTTTGGAAGGATCAACCATAATCTCTTTACCGTCGGGGCCCTTTATTTTAATCATTTTTGTTGACGGCCCGGCTTTTTCAGGCTTCTGTTTTTTTTCTTCAACTTTATATTTCTCCACAATCTCTTTGGGCAGCAGCTTCAGTTTCCATTTATCCGCACCGGCAGGAGGAACCAGATAAACTTCATCACCTTCTGTTAACCCCTCTTTTATTATGATTTCATTATCATTGCTCTTTCCTGTAATTACCTGTTGACGCTCCCCTTTGAAATATACAAAACTTACACTGTCGCCGGTATGAACACACTCGATGGGCAAATAAAGCACATCCTCTATCACATTGGTGATGATCCTGTTTTTGGTAGTCATCGACGGACGCAGGATGGAATCAAACTCATCAATATGAATGATTACCTCAAACACTTTGGCATTGGAGTTGGGTAATTGCTCGCCCATGTTAGCCACTTCAAAAACACTACCTGTAAAATGCTTATCGGGAAAGGCATCCACCTCAATTTCCGCTTTCTGGCCCGTTGCCACCTTACTGATGTCTATTTCATTTACAAAGGTTTTCGAGTTCATGGCCGACAAATTGGGCAGCGTTGCCACCACATTGTCCCATGCCGAAATCTGTGCCCCCACTCCCTGTTTTTTACCGTCGTATCCTCTTTTGTAATTAACCATTCCCGATTTCGGTGCCCTGATAATAAACTCCGATTTCAACTGGATAAACTCATCCAGTTTCCGCTGGGCTTTGGCAAGATTGGCCGAAACCTCTTTCATATCGGCTTTTGCCTTTTCAAGTTTTAACGAATAGTTTTCGAGGGTTTGCTTGTAGGTACGCTGTGTTTTTTCCAAATCAAGTTTTACCTGTCGCTGTGTAGCAGGCGGCTCGTAAATTGACTGATCCACAACAATCTGCTTATCTTCAAGGGTAAATTTCAGGTTAACCAGTTCATCACGGGCACTGCGCAGGGTCATGGTGGTATCAAGCTGGGTTTTGGTAAACTGCGTTTGATATTTTTCAACTTCCAGCTCCTGATCTTTGATTTTATTTTCCAAATCACTCCTGTCGAGGGTAGCCACCCAGTCACCCGAATCAACCACCGTTCCGTTGGGAACAATATCTTCGATTCGGTATTGCCAGATTCGGGCATTCCGCAAAGCCATGGGGTTAGGCCCCTGGATTTTCTCGCTGCTTCGGGCCTCCAGTTCGCCTGTGGTGGTAACATCAATAATAAACGCTCCCCGTTTAACTTTGGTTGTAATGGTTTCCACATCACCATCGGAGGAAGATGAAAAATACCAGACAAATAAAATTAAAACAACAAGAGAAATAATGATGGTAAGTAAATTTTTTCGTTTCATAACCCTGAATTAAAAGAAGCGTAAAGGTAGAAAGTTATTGAACTGTTAACGGTAAAACAACCCGATTTATTTTTAAAAAACCTTAATATTAGTAACGAACAACATAAATTCATCTTTTCCTGTTATTAAAATCTTCATAACCACCAATTAACCATGAAATAAATATCATCTATCAATAGGAAACAGAACATATCTCACCCCGGCTATTTATCAACTTTAGACCATACTGAAAACCAATTCATTCCAAAATCAATAGCCGAGTTATTAACAATTATTGCACTTTTATATTGTTAATATCTCCTTTTAACCTTTCCGATAATTTTATTAAACACTATCTTCCAATAACTTAACCATAGCACCCAAAACTTTTTTTATGTATGAACGAAACATTTTATCAACATTGTGGTAAAATGTGGTATATTATGTAAAAAAGTGGGAGATTTGGATTAATTTTACGCCATTAAATCGACATTCCGGATGCAAACATTATTAGGGACATACGAAGCCAAACTGGACGCTAAAGGGCGTTTTATGTTTCCTGCTCCATTCAAAAACCAGATGAAGGAGGAAACGCAGCACGGTTTTGTTATCAAGCGCAGCATTTTTAAAAAGTGCCTTGAGTTGTTTCCCATGGAAAACTGGCAAAGCGAAAGTGCCATGGTTTCCAAACTCAATATGTTTAAAAAGAAGAATGCCGAGTTCGTTACGAAGTTTATGGCTGGTGTAAAGCCGGTTGAACTGGATACGACAGGAAGGTTACTTATCCCCAAAGACCTTCAAAAATATGGCGGCATATCCAAAGAGATCGTACTGACATCAGTTGCAAACCGTATCGAAATTTGGGACAAAGCAGCCTATGAGCAGGCTGTTGATTACGATCCCGATGATTTTGCCGGCCTCGCCGAAGAGGTTATGGGCGACCTTGAAACGGAATAACTGTAAATTGATGTATCATAATCCTGTATTGCTGCATAAGAGCGTAGAATTGCTGAATATTGACCCCGACGGAATTTACGTTGACGTAACTTTCGGCGGAGGCGGCCATTCGCGTGCCATTTTACAGCAACTTAAAGCAGGCAGGCTCATCGCTTTTGATCAGGACCCTGATGCGTTAAACAACATTCCGGATGACGACAGGTTTACCCTGGTGCCAAACAATTTCCGTTATCTGAAAAACTTTCTGCGACTGCACAACGCCGTTCCGGTAAACGGCATTCTTGCCGACCTGGGTGTTTCGTCACATCAGTTTGATGTTCCCGACCGCGGTTTTTCCACCCGTTTCGATGCCGCACTCGATATGCGCATGAACCCATCCTCGGGTAAAACAGCCGAAGAGATAATCAACACCCTGCCTGCGGAGGAGCTTCAACGCATATTTACCCTTTACGGCGAACTGCGCAGCAGCTACTGCATCAGCAGAGCCATTGCAGAAGCAAGAGCAAAAGCACCCATTAAAACCACCGGGCAGCTTATTAACATCATCAAACCCTGCCTGCCCGACCGAAAAATCAACAAGCTGTCGGCCATGGTTTTTCAGGCTTTACGGATTGAGGTAAACGAAGAGTTGGATGCTTTAAAAGAGATGCTTCAACAGGCGGCAGAAGTACTGAAACCCGGAGGCAGGCTGGTGGTAATCTCTTACCATTCGCTGGAAGACAGGCTGGTAAAAAACTATTTCAGGGCCGGCAATTTCGAAGGAAAGGCAGAAAAAGATTTTTACGGAAACCTGCTTAGCCCGTTAAAACCCCTTAGCGGCAAAGCCATCGTTCCCGATGATACGGAAATAAAAGAAAACAGTCGTGCACGCAGTGCCAAAATGAGAGTTGCAACAAAACGATAACCGGATGGCACCGCAAAAAAACATATTAAAAGAAAAGCCGGCCCCTGCCAAGGAGCACAAACCCCGATTTACATGGTTAAAAAAGCTGTTTGGCTTTACCTTTTCAAAAAAAGCAAAGGCGGTAATGGATGTACCGAAAGATATCATTTCGGGTGACATCATCCAAAAAAAAGAGAGTTCCAAACTCTTTTCACTGCTCCCATGGTTAACGCTGCTGGCATTTCTGTACATAACCAATAATTATCATGCCGAGGAACAGGTAAGGGAGATAAACCGCCGGCAAAAAGATATCAAAGAATTACGCTACCGGTACATCAGCACCAAATCGAAACTGATGAACATGAGCAAGCAAAGTGTAATTGAAAAAAAACTTGCCAAAAAAGGATTTGAAGAAAACAGCGAACCCCTGAAGGTGATTAAAGTGAGTCGCCGGGAGTTAAAATCGTTAAAAAATGAATAGGGTACACAACAACATATTAATCCGCGTGGTGCTGTTGTATGCCGCTGTATTACTGGCAGGAGCCGCCATAATGGCAAGAGCCGTTCAAATTTACACCAGGGAAGGTAAAGAGTTACGGGAGCTTGCCCGAAACCAGGAGATACGCACTTTCACACTGGAATCGAACCGGGGCAACATCCTTGCCGACGAGTCGGACCTGCTGGCCACCTCCGTACCCATATTCGATATTCGTATGGATGTGGGTTCTCCCAACATCTCCGATGCCGATTTTAACGGCAAAGTCGATTCGCTTGCCCTTTCATTGTCAACCCTGTTTCCCGACAAGTCAAAAAAATACTTTAAAAGCAAACTGATTAATGCCCGCAAAAAAAACAAACGGTATCAACTGCTAAGGCGCAAGGTTACTTACGACCAGCTTCAGGTTATCCGCACTTTCCCCATTTTGCGCAGGGGCAAAATCAAAGGGGGGCTGATTACCATTCAGCGCACCCGTCGCGAACGACCCTTTGGCGAACTTGCTGCCCGCACCATCGGCTTTGTAAACGAAAAAGAGAATCTTTACGTAGGTCTTGAAGGATCATTCAATGATGTTTTAAAAGGAACGGACGGCCGACAGGTCCGACGGCGCATCAACCACGGCGACTGGGTTCCGGTACACGACAAAAACGAAGCGGAGCCGGTAAACGGCAAAGACATAAAAACCACCATCGATATAAACATTCAGGATGTTGCCGAACAGGCGCTGCTGAAACAGCTTCTTTATCATGAGGCCAAAATGGGCACCGCCGTGGTTATGGAAGTTCAAACAGGTCATATTAAAGCCATGGCCAACCTGCACCTCGACCCCAAAGACGGCAAATATAAAGAGGACTACAACTTTGCCGTGGGCAAACGTATCGAACCGGGTTCAACCTTTAAACTGGCCTCCATAATGGCACTGCTGGAACTTAAAAAGGTTCGGCTGGCCGATTCGCTTTTCTTCAGTCATCCTTACGTAAATTACGGAAGTCGCCGTTTGGTTGACGCACATCTCTACCACCACGGGCGCTTTACCATAAGAGAAGCTTTTGAACATTCATCCAACATGGGAATATCAAAAATCACCTTTGAGGCTTTTAAAAACAATCCCGCACACTATGTCGATCAGCTTTACGCCATGGAGCTGAACAAACCCACGGGTATCAAAATAAAAGGCGAACCTTCCCCTTACATCAAACATCCCGTAAAAAACAAAAAAGCGTGGTGGAAAACCTCCCTGCCGTGGATGTCGATAGGTTACGAAGTGATGCTTACCCCCCTTCAGCTTTTAACTTTTTACAACGCGGTAGCCAACAACGGCAAAATGGTAAAACCCATGCTTGTAACCGAAATTCAGCAAGATGGAAAAACCATTCAACAGTTTAGCACCACAGTTGTAAACGAACAAATTGCATCGCCCCGAACCATCAGGCTCGCCCAATCGCTTTTGGAAGGGGTTGTATTGAGAGGCACCGGAAAAAAACTAAAAAACAACTGGTATAAAATTGCCGGAAAAACCGGAACCGCTCAAATATCGGAAGGCACAGGTTATCACGGCAATCGCCGTTACAATGCCACTTTTGTCGGATATTTCCCGGCCGATAATCCGCGTTATTCCATTATTGTTGTCGTTAACGAACCCACAAAAAACGGCTACTACGGTGCGCTGGTTTCGGGTCCGGTATTTAAAGAAATCGCCGATAAAATTTACGCCACCTCCATTTCGCTCGACACCCCATATCTGTCGGATACGGCCACCAAAAAAATACCGATGGTCAACTTGCCGGCATGGTACGACGACATCAACCGTGTATTACAAGAATTTGAATTTAAAACCATCCCCTATCCCGATAAAAGTAATTGGGTTGAACCCGAAAAACAGGGTCATCGTTTAGCCTTTACGCCGGTAAATTTCAGCAACAAAACCATCCCCGACGTAAGAGGAATGAGTGTTAAAGATGCTGTTTTTGCACTGGAAAACATGGGGATACAAACCCACATTAACGGACGCGGCAAAGTGGTAGCCCAGTCGGTTAAACCGGGAACCGAAATAAAAAAGAACATGAGGATTGAACTTAGGCTGGGAACCTATTAAAACAGAAAATTAAAAACAAAAAAATAAACAGGAAAAAATAAATGGCCGGACAATTACAAGACATACTTTACCGCTCGGGAATAGTGGAAATAAAAGGGGCACTCGACCGGCCCGTATCGGATATTGTATCCGATTCGGGAAAAGTAACGGCCGGGGCCATGTTTATTGCCGTAAAAGGAACCCGTGTTGACGGTCATCAGTTCATACAGCAGGCCATTGACAAAGGTGCCACTGCCATTGTTTGCGAAACACTACCCCAAACCTTAGTTGCCCACGTTACCTACGTAAAAGTAAAAAACACGGCAACAGCGCTGGGGCATATTGCCTCCAACTATTACGGCAACCCCTCCGAAAAACTCAAACTCATTGGTGTTACCGGTACCAACGGCAAAACCACCACGGTTACATTGCTTTATAACCTGATGGAAGAACTTGGCTATAAAACCGGACTTTTATCCACCATCCTCAACAAAATAGATCAAACCGAAATACCCTCCACCCACACCACCCCCGATGCTATATCGCTTAACAAACTGTTGGCACGCATGGTGGAAGCAGGATGCGATTACGCCTTTATGGAGGTAAGCTCTCATGCCATTCACCAACACCGTATCGCGGGATTGCATTTTGCAGGAGCCCTGTTCACCAACCTAACCCACGACCACCTCGATTATCATAAAACCTTTAAAGAATACCTCAACGCCAAAAAGAGATTTTTTGATGATTTGCCGTCAGGCGCATTTGCACTGATTAATGCCGACGACAAAAACGGCAGGGTAATGCTGCAAAATACCAAAGCTGCAAAATACACCTACGGACTGAAAAACATGGCCGATTTTAAAGCAAAAATCCTTGAAAGCCGTTTCGACAGCATGTTACTAAGCATCGACGGACACCAGCTGTACACCATGCTGACCGGACAATTTAACGCTTACAACCTGCTGGCCGTATATGCCACGGCACTGTTGCTGGGGCACAATAAGGACGAAATACTCACCAGGCTCAGTTTACTGAAAGGAGCCGCCGGACGTTTTGAATTGATACGTTCCTCCAATAACATCACCGCCATTGTTGACTATGCCCACACACCCGATGCCCTCGAAAACGTACTTAAAACCATTCAAAACATCCGCACCGGAAACGAGCAACTGATAACGGTGGTGGGTGCCGGCGGAAACCGCGATAAAGAAAAACGGCCGAAAATGGCACGCATTGCTTCGCTGCTAAGCACAAGGGTAATACTTACATCCGACAATCCCCGCAACGAAGACCCGCAAGCCATATTAAACGACATGAAACAGGGGGTTGACATTGCCAAAAAACGGTTTATGCTAACCATCGAAAACAGGGAAGAAGCCATACGGACGGCTGTAATGCTGGCACAGCCCGGCGACATCATTCTTATTGCCGGCAAAGGGCACGAAACCTATCAGGAAATCAAAGGGGTGAAACACCCTTTCGACGATAAAAAAGTAATAACCGATTTATTCGACAATATGTAAAGCCATGCTATATTATCTGTTTAAATATCTTGATGAAGCATTTAACTTCCCCGGAGCACAGGTATTTCAGTTCCTCTCCTTCAGGGCTGCCATGACCATCATCACCTCATTGCTTATCGGAATGGTATTCGGTAAAAACTGGATCAACTTCCTGCGTAAAAAACAGGTTGGCGAAACCGTTCGCGATTTGGGGCTGGAAGGACAAATGGAAAAACAGGGAACACCCACCATGGGCGGATTGATTATTCTCGGCTCCATCATCATACCGGTATTACTGTTTGCACGACTGGACAATATTTACATACTGTTGATGCTTTTTACCACCGTTTGGCTCGGGGCGGTTGGTTTTTTAGACGATTACATCAAAGTTTTCAGAAAAGACAAAGCCGGATTAAAAGGCAGAATAAAAATTCTTGCTCAAATCATCCTCGGACTGGTGGTTGGAACGGTTTTATATTTCAACCCCAATGTGGTGGTTCGCGAAAAACAAAAAATTGTTACCGCCAGTGTTTACGACAAAATAGAGAATCAGGGGCCTGCCTATGCTTTTCAACCCGACGAACGCCACTCCGTTAAAACCACCATCCCTTTTGTAAAAAACAACGAATTTGATTACGCCTTTTTATTGAAATGGCTTGGCGACGGTTACATGAAATACGCCTTCCTGATATTTATTCCCATCGTAATATTTATCATCACAGGGGTATCGAACGGGGCCAATTTAACCGACGGCATGGACGGACTGGCAGCAGGCACGTCGGCCATTATAGGAGCCACCCTCGGCATTTTGGCGTGGATTTCGGGCAACATCATTTTTGCCAACTACCTTAACATTATGTACATCCCCCACGTGGGTGAACTTTCGGTTTTTATTGCCGGATTTGTTGGGGCAACCGTGGCATTTTTATGGTACAACACCTATCCCGCCCAGGTATTTATGGGCGACACCGGCAGCCTCGCCATTGGCGGAATCATTGCCGTTTTTGCCATCATCATCCGTAAAGAGCTACTGCTTCCGTTGCTTGCCGGCATCTTCCTTATGGAGAGCCTGTCGGTCATCATTCAGGTAAGCTACTTTAAACACACGAAAAAGAAATACGGCGAAGGAAGACGAATATTCCTGATGTCGCCGCTGCATCATCACTATCAAAAAAAAGGATACCCCGAAGCAAAAATCGTGATGCGGTTTTTTATTATCGGTGTGATGCTGGCGGTATTAACCATTGTAACACTGAAACTGAGATAAGATGAAACAACGCGGGAATGAAATAGTGATACTTGGTGCCGGCGAAAGCGGGACAGGTGCTGCCATTCTTGCCAAAAAAAAGGGGTTTAACGTGCTGGTAAGCGATTACGGAACAATAGCCCCGCAATACAAAAAAGTTCTTAAACATTATGACATTGATTTTGAAGAGAAGGGACACTCTTTCGACCGAATAGAAAACGCCTCTGAAATCATTAAAAGCCCCGGTATTCCCGATACCGCCAAACCGGTTATGGCAGCCTTGCGGAAAAACATTCCCGTTATTTCCGAAATTGAGTTTGCCGCCCGTTACACCAACGCCAGGCTCATTTGCATTACCGGATCAAACGG
Organism: uncultured Lentimicrobiaceae bacterium; assembly: GCA_964400655.1. Lineage (GTDB taxonomy): Bacteria > Bacteroidota > Bacteroidia > Bacteroidales > F082 > B16-G9. The sequence goes on along the minus strand of CAYNVN010000095.1, from coordinate 12,315 downwards.
CAAAACCACCACCACCCTGCTTACCCGGCACATTATGAAAAATGCAGGACTGAACACAGGACTGGCCGGTAATGTGGGCGACAGTTTTGCCCGTCAGGTTGCCGAGCACGATTACGATTACTACGTACTCGAAATCAGCAGTTTTCAGCTGGACGGAATGTTCGATTTCAAAGCCGATATTGCCGTACTCACCAATCTAACCCCCGACCATTTAGACCGGTACAACAACCGCTTTGAAAACTACATCAACTCCAAGTTCCGGATTCTTCAAAACATGACAAAGGATGATGCTTTTATCTACAACGCCGATGACCCCGTAACACAACGCGAATTGGCAAAACGTAACATCATCCCTAAAAAATACAGCCTCACCCTTAATAATCAACCACGTGATAACGGGGCCTGGCTTGAACAACAAAAAATGATTGTAAACATAAATAAAAACAGATTTGATATGACACTTGAACAGTTAGCACTTCAGGGAAAACACAACATCTACAACTCAATGGCCGCCTCGGTGGCTGCCAGGCTGACGGATGTACGAAAAGAGAGCCTAAAACAGAGCCTCTCCGACTTCGAGAACATTCCGCACCGGTTAGAGTATGTTTCCAACGTACACGGCATCACCTTTATCAACGACAGCAAGGCTACCAATGTAAACTCAACCTGGTATGCCCTGGAGCACATGGATGCTTCCACCGTTTGGATTGCCGGCGGGCAGGACAAAGGCAACGATTACAGCTCCATTATTCCGCTGGTTAAACAAAAGGTAAAGGCCATTGTTTGCCTCGGAACCGACAACAAAAAACTTCACGAAACTTTTGAAGATTCGGTTGAACTGATGATTGACACCACATCGGCCGAAGAGGCCGTAGCCTACGCTTATCAGCTGGCAAACAACGGCGAAATCGTGCTGCTGTCGCCCGCCTGTGCCAGTTTCGATCTTTTTAAAAATTATCAGGACAGGGGCGACCGTTTTAAGCAGGCCGTTAAAGCATTATAACCAATGGGAATAAGTTTGAAACATATCAAAGGTGATAAGGTAATTTGGTTCATCGTAGTGATGTTGAGCATCATTTCGTTGCTAACTGTTTACAGCTCAACAGGCACGCTGGCATACAAATACCAGGGCGGCAACACCATGTACTATATGACCAAACACGGGGCAATACTTATTTTCGGTCTCTTTTTAATGTATCTGGCCCATAAGCTCAAATACACCTATTACTCGCGAATATTTCAAATTGCCCTTTATATTGCCGTACCTCTTTTAATATTTACGCTCTTTTTCGGCGAAAACATTAACGAAGCCACCAGGGTTTTACGCATCCCGTTTATCGGCCTCACCTTTCAAACTTCCGACCTTGCTAAAATCACACTCATCGTTTATCTTGCCCGCGAGTTAACCCTGCGTCAGGATAAAATAAAAGGTTTTAAATCGGCTTTTGTACCATTAATGCTTCCCATTTTGGCCGTTGTTCTGGCCATTTTACCGGCAAACTTTTCAACGGCAGCCATCGTTTTTACCATCAGTCTGGTACTGCTGTTTATCGGCCGGGTAAATCTGTATTATCTTGCAGGACTTGTTTTAATCGGTATTGCTGCCATAGCCGTCTTTATCCTTATTATGGTTAACATGCCCGACGGCATGAAAGGCCGTACCGGCACATGGAAAAACCGTATTGAGAACTTTTTTAACAACGACAAAAGCGAAGTTCCCTATCAGGTGCAACAGGCTAAAATTGCCATCGCCACGGGCGGCATTAAAGGAAAAGGGCCCGGCAACAGCACCCAGCGCAATTTCCTGCCTCACCCCTATTCCGATTTTATCTACGCCATCATCATCGAAGAGTACGGACTTATCGGCGGTGGCGTAGTAATGCTGTTATACCTTATATTCTTTTTCAGAGCCATCCGCATTGCGTTAAAATCGCCAACCATGTTCGGCCGGTTTATGGTAATAGGGATGAGTTTCAGCCTTGTTTTTCAGGCAATGATTAATATGGGCGTGGCGGTCAACCTGCTCCCGGTAACCGGGCAACCCCTGCCGTTGGTGAGCATGGGCGGCACGTCGCTTTGGTTTAGCAGTCTTGCCATCGGAATTATTTTAAGCGTAAGCCGCGATATTGAAGAGGGAAAAGAAACGGCCATGCAAGAGGTATCCGGAAAGGAGGAAAACAATGAGTAAACACCTTAAAATATTAATCAGCGGAGGTGGTACCGGCGGACATATTTTCCCTGCCATTGCCATTGCAAACAAAATCAGGGAAACGTTTAACGGTGCCGAAATTCTTTTTGTAGGTGCCAAAGGACGTATGGAGATGGAAAAAGTACCCGCCGCAGGATTTCCCATTGAAGGTTTACGCATAAGCGGATTTCAACGCAAACTCACTGCCGACAACCTATCCTTCCCCTTTAAACTCATCGGCAGCCTTTGCAAAGCAAAAAAAATCGTTAACAAATTCAAACCCGACGTGGCCGTAGGTACCGGCGGTTACGCCAGCGGACCACTGTTGTTTGTGGCATCACGCAAAAAGGTACCAACGCTAATTTTGGAACAAAACTCCTATCCCGGTGTTACCAACAAAATCCTCGGCAAAAAGGTAAATACCGTTTGCGTGGCATACGAAGGAATGGAAAAATATTTTCAAAAAGAGAAGATCGTGGTCACGGGAGCCCCCATCAGAAAAGAGATACTTTACAACAAAGCAACACGCAACGAAAGTCTTGAATTTTTCGGCCTTAACGACAAACTGCCCGTTTTGCTCATTATCGGCGGCAGCCAGGGTGCCAGAGGCATTAACGATGCCATTGCTCAAAATCTTGATGCCATTTTAAAAACCGGAGTACAGTTACTTTGGCAAACAGGTAAATCATCTTTTGAAACCGCCAAAGCGGCAGCATCAAAAAGCAAACATAACAACAAAATAAAAGTTACCGAATTTATTTCGGAAATGGACAAGGCTTATGCTGCTTCCGACATAATTGTATCGAGAGCCGGTGCCATTGCCATTGCCGAAATCATTGCCGTCGGCAAGCCGGCCATATTTATTCCGCTTCCCACGGCAGCCGAAGACCATCAAACAAAAAATGCGCTTTCGTTAACCCGGAAAAATGCAGGTATCCTGTTAAAAGAAAAAGATGCAAAAGAAAAGATAGCGTTGGAAATTGAGGCGCTTATCAACTCAAAAGAGAAACAAAACAGCATCATTCAAAACCTGAAAACATTCAGAACCGATGATGCAACCGAAAATATTGTAAATGAAATAAGGAAACTGATAAACCGATGAACAACAAAATAAAAACGGTATATTTTTTAGGTATAGGCGGCATAGGTATGAGCGCCCTCGCCCGGTTTTTCAAAAAACAGGGTGCCGATGTTCACGGTTACGACAGAACCGCCACACCGCTTACCGCCCAACTTGAAAAGGAAGGAATGTTTATTCATTACAACGAAAACATTTCGGCCATCCCTTCCGGCCCCGACCTTGTTGTTTACACCCCGGCCATCCCCCGCGACAACAAAGAGTACCTCTATTTTATCAACAACGGATTTGAACTTAAAAAACGTGCCCGGGTTCTCGGCGAACTTTCAAAAGACTATTTTACCGTGGCTGTGGCCGGCACACACGGCAAAACCAGCATCAGTTCCATGGCTGCCCACATGCTTAAAGCCGCCGGAAAAAACCTCACCGCCCTTATCGGTGGTATTCTTAAAAATTACGGCTCCAATTTTATTATTTCCGATAAAACCGACATACTGCTGGTTGAAGCCGACGAATACGACCGCTCTTTTCTTCAGCTCCATCCCGATATTTCCGTTATCTCATCAATGGATGCCGACCATCTCGACATTTACGGAAACCGCGACGAACTTAAAAACAACTTTATTCAGTTCGCTCAAAAGCTAAACCAAAACGGAACACTTATTCATCACCAAAGCCTTAACGAACTTAAGGGCATCAACCGAAAGCATATAACCTACTCGGCACGCGAAGAGGCACAGTGCAGCGCAAAAAATATCAGAATTGAAAACGGAAGTTTTGTTTTCGATTTGCAATATCAATCCCAATCCATCAACAACATTACACTTTCGGTTCCCGGACTTCATTATATTGAAAATGCACTGGCAGCGGCGGCCATTGGTTTTGAAACAGGATTAACCACACAGCAGATAAAAACAGGACTTGAGTCGTTTTCGGGTGTGCAGCGCCGTTTTGACTACATCATAAAAACCGGAAACAGAATATTTATAGACGATTACGCCCACCACCCGCGTGAGCTAAAGGTAACCATCGAAGCTGTTAAGTCGCTCTATCCCCATAAAAAAATTACCGGCATTTTTCAACCGCATCTATACAGCCGCACCAACGATTTTGCAGAAGAATTTGCCGGAGCACTCGACGGTTTGGATGAAATCATTCTGCTGGACATTTATCCCGCACGCGAAGAACCCATACCGGGTGTTACGTCGGAAATAATTTTCAACAAAATGAAAAACAACAACAAAACATTGATATCAAAAGAAAAACTGTTGAATCATCTTTCCAATAACCCTCCCGAAGTACTGATAACCCTCGGCGCGGGCGACATTGGACTGATGCTGGAAAAGATTAAAGAAATATTAATAAACGAATAGTAAATTTTGAAACGATTTATCCAAATATCGCTTTTTATCCTTTTCACCGTTTCGGTGGCAGCACTTATGGTGTATGTTTACATGTTGCACCGTAACGAGCCGCTGAATAAGATTGAAATACATGTTGCCCGGCCGTCGGAGAAAGGCTTTTTGGATAAAGAAGAAATATACCACTATCTCTATCAATATGTTTCCGACACCGACAGGCTCAGCAACATCAACACAAACCTTATTGAAGACAGTTTATGGAAAAATCCGTGGGTTGACAAGGTGGATGCCTACACCGATATTGACGGAAATCTTATCATTAACATAAAAGAATCCGAACCGGTTTTAAGGGTCTTCAGCCCGGCCGGAAAAAGTTTCTTTTTGGATAAAACCGGAAAAATCCTGCCCCTGAGCAGTAAATACACCCCGCGCCTCACCATTGCCAACGGATACATAAAAACCCTTCCGTTAAAAGGACACGATAACATTTACGATACGGTTTACAAAAAAGAGGATCTTCGGAAATTACTTTTCGTTTCAAAAAAATTGAACCGGTATCCATTTTTAAAATCGCTTATCAGCGAAATTTATCTGAACAGCAACCGCGAATTTGACCTGATTCCCATCATAGGCAGTCAGGTAATTAAACTGGGCGACACAACCAATATTGACCACAAACTCGAAAACCTTGTTATCTTTTATAAAAGATCGCTGGTTTACGAGGGCTGGGATAAATATAAAACCCTGAATTTAAAATTTAGAAATCAAATAATATGCACTAAAAATTAACGATATGGAAAAGACGGAAAATGAAATCATTGTCGGCCTTGACATAGGCACCACAAAAATTGCCTGTATAGTAGGGCAAAAAGACGAATTCGGCAAAATAGAGATTATGGGATACGGCAAAACCCCTTCGCTCGGCGTTAAACGCGGGGTTGTTGCCAACATCGAAAACACGGTTAACTCCATTAAAAAGGCCGTTGCCGAAGCCGAAGAACAATCGGGTGTTGAAATTAACCGGGTACATGTGGGTATAGCAGGCCAGCATATCCGCAGTCAGCAACACCGCGGCAACATCATCCGCGACGACCCTAACAAAGAGATCAGCCAGCTTGAAATTGAAAAACTCATCAACGACATGTACAAGCTGAACATGGCTCCCGGCGAAGAGATTATTGATGTTATTCCGCAGGAATTTATCATCGACAATGAGGAGGGAGTTGACCAGCCGCGCGGCATGCTCGGAAGCACCCTTGAAGCCAATTTTCACATCATCATCGGACAAACGGCGGCAGCCAAAAACATCTACACCTGCGTGCGCAAAGCAGGTCTTGAGGTGGACGCACTGATACTGGAGCCCATTGCTTCGGCACAGGCTGTGCTCAGCGAAGAGGAAAAAGAGGCGGGAGTGGCACTGGTTGACATAGGCGGCGGCACCACCGATATTGCCATCTTCCACAACAACATCATCCGCCACACGGCTGTCATCCCTTTTGGCGGCGAAATAATTACCGAAGATGTAAAAGAGGGTTGTTCCATTATTAAACGTTACGCCGAAGATCTGAAAGTGAAATTCGGATCGGCACTTGCCGAACAAAACAGCGACAACGAAGTGGTTTCCATCCCCGGACTTCGCGGCAGACCACCCAAAGAAATCACGCTAAAAAACCTCGCCAGCATCATCGAAGCCCGTCTTGAAGAGATCATCGAACTCATCGACAGCGAAATCAAAAGCTCGGGATATAAAAAGAAACTGATTGGCGGAATTGTGCTTACAGGTGGCGGTTCGCAACTCAAACACATTGAGCAGCTTGCCCAATACATCACCGGAATGGACACCCGTGTGGGTTATCCTAACGAATATCTGTCGGGTAAAAACAGCGACAAAGTGGCGGCTCCCATGTTTGCTACCGGTATCGGCCTTGTTATTGAAGGCATTAGCCGCTCCGAAATAAAAAGCTACCTTGAAGAAGACAAAGACAAAAGTGAAAAAGAAAAAGGCGGCGGATGGTTCAGTTTATTCGGTTCAAGAAAAGAGAAAATAAAAAACAATTCCGGCGTATCATTTCTCGAAAAAATAAAAACCTGGTTTGAAAACGACCCGAACCTGAGCTAAGCAAAGATTACCAACAAACGGTTATCGATGAACAACGGTTTTCAAACAACAATACCGTTTTAAATTAACGATAGCCTGTTGATAAAGTAATCAACCGGACAAAAAAGCAGAAATAAAACAAATTAATTTTACAACATATGAGTAACAATATGAATTCTGATCTAATCCAATTTGAAGAAAACAAGGCAGGGCAAAACAACAAAGGGCAAAACGATGAGTTTTATGCCGACGAACCTGTAATGGACGATACCCCTTTAGAGTTTGAACCCAGGGAATTACCCAACATCATTAAAGTAATTGGTGTTGGCGGCGGTGGCGGCAATGCCGTCAATTACATGTTCAAGCAGGGGATTAAGGGTGTTGATTTTGTTGTATGCAACACCGACGCACAATCGTTACACAGCAGCCCCGTTCCCATCAAAGTTAAACTGGGCAACCGTAAACTGGGTGCAGGTTCAAAACCCGAAGTGGGCAGACAGGCTGCTACCGAATCGGTTGAAGATATCAAAAAAGCACTTGCCGGCGATACGGAGATGCTATTTATCACTGCCGGAATGGGTGGCGGTACCGGAACAGGAGCTGCACCCATCATCGCTCAGGTAGCCAAAGAGATGGGCATTTTAACCGTGGGCATTGTTACCATACCTTTTGAGTGGGAAGGCAAAAAACGTTTAGACCTTGCCGAAGCAGGCATTAAAGAGCTTAAACAATATGTTGACACGCTTATTGTAATCAGCAACAACAAACTTCGCGAAGTTTACGGCAACCTGTCGCTTACCCAGGCATTTTCAAAAGCCGATGATATATTAAAAACGGCTGCCAAAGGTATTGCCGAGCTTATAACCGTTCCGGGATATGTTAATGTTGACTTCGAGGATGTAAAAACCGTAATGACCGATAACGAAAGCGGTAAAGCCATTATGAGTTCGGCACAGGCCGAAGGCGAAGACAGGGCAACAAAAGCCGTTCAGGAAGCCCTTAGCTCGCCCCTGCTTGACGATAACGATATTGCCGGTGCCAGTGATATTCTGCTACACATTATTACCGGTGAAAAAGAACTGATGATGGATGAAGTGGAAGAGATAACCACCTTTATCCAAAGCCAGGCAGGCAACGGAGCCAATTTGATTTGGGGTAACGGCTCCGATGAATCGCTTGGCGAAGCTTTAAGCGTAACCATTATTGCCACCGGTTTCGATAAAAAAAAGGTAACTATTTTACCGGAACCAAAAAGCCCTATAATCAAACACGACATCGACGAACCCAAATCAACAACACCCGAACCGGTTGAAACCGAAACCAAAGAGGAGATTACCGAACCGGTTCTGATTAAAAAAGAAGAAAAAGAGAAAGATGAAATAATTTTTTCTCCTCCCGTTGACGAAACCCCTGCTACAGAAGAGAAAAGAAAGGTTCACGATCTTTTTGAAAACAAAACACCCGAAAAAGAAACCCCTGCCCCTGCTCCGGTTTCAACCTCAACCGAAGAGGTGCCGGTTTCGGACAATACTCCGGTAAACGAAGCTCCTGCCGTTAAGCAGGAAGAAACACCGCTTTACAAACCTGAGACACCCGAAAAACCTAAATTTGCCGACGAACGCAGGAAAAAATTAAAAAGTCTCAGTTCTCTCAACGGCTCAACGCTTTCGGAGTACGAAAAAGTACCGGCTTATCAGCGAAAAAATGTGGAGCTGGACAATAGCATGCCCTCCTCCGACGATAACATTTCGAGATATACACTGGGAAGTGACGACAAAAACAACCCGGTATTAAATAAAGGCAATTCGTTTTTGCACGATAATGTGGATTAAATTAGGTTAGGGAGATTGTTACTCATCTCGCGCGAAATAAGCCCCGTTAATAGCGGGGCTTATTTTTTTACCGCCATCTGTATTCCGATTATTACAGCAACTTCAGGTCAATTCATTATCTTTGCTTAATAAAATATTAAATCATGGAACTTGAAAAATTAATCAACAACGACCTGAAAGAGGCGATGAAGGCCAAAGACAAACGTAAGCTCGAAGCGCTCAGAGCCATTAAAGCCGCCCTGTTGCTTGAAAAAACAGGCAAAGATGTTGCCGACGGCGAAATCCCGGAAAGTGTCGAATTAAAGCTCTTACAAAAACTGGTTAAACAGCGCAAAGAGTCGGCGGCACTATACCGCGAACAAAACAGACCCGAACTGGCCGAAGAAGAGGAGTATCAGTCGGCAATCATTGAAAAATACCTTCCCGAACAGATGTCGGAAGAAGAGATACAGGCCGTGGTTAAACAAATCATCGAAGAAACAGGCGCTTCTTCCATGAAAGATATGGGAAGGGTAATGGGAGCAGCCACAAAAAAACTGGCCGGAAAAGCCGATAACAAACTGATATCAACCATCGTAAAAGGGATGCTGGGATAATATTTTCCGGGAAAGCATCCGGTTTACCACCAACCAACAATATGAAAACTCTTTTAATATTAGTACTATTTTTCCTCGTTTTGTCCGGCAGCACTTTTTCGCAAACTACGTATGAAAATCTCTCACGGTCCAAAGCACTCACCGACCAGATTCCCGTAAGGGATATTCGTAAAACCGCCGTTTGGCTCAATATGGGATGGAACGGCATTACCGGATTCGGGGCTTTGGTAAGTTACTTCGTGGTACCGAAAATAGCCGTTGATGCCGGTTTGGGGCTGTCATCGGAAGGAATAAAAATTTCGGGAAGGGGAAGATACCTGTTTACTACCAAAAACTTTGCCCCTTTCGCGGGACTGGGTTTTATGTACGGTTTAGGTACACCAACCGATTTTGAAAGTACCGACCCCAATAACAACGATGAAATTTACAGAATTAAGGTAAACGAATCGCCCTTTATCCAAATTACCGGCGGATTTGAATATATGGCCAAAAAAGGTTTTTTCACCTTGTTCAATGTGGGATATGCCATATTGCTTAAAAGCTGCAACTACGAAATTACCGCCGGAAATCCTGTTAGTGAAACGCGAAAAGCGCTGGATATGGCTTTCGGGTCGGGTATTGTTATTGAAGGCGGTATCGGATATGCTTTTTAAAAAGCCTATACCAGTTGCGGATAAAGCAGCTCCATACCGTTTACATATTTTGAGCTCTTGGTAAGCCTGAAAGGAAGGTTGTTTGAAATAAACGGAGCTTTATCGTCGTTTTCAAAATCGTACTTAACCTCAACAATAAAATCATCACCCCTGTAACTTCTTAGAAATGTGTTATGCGCAGGTTCAATGGCATGATAGCTCAGGTCGTTATCGATGGTGAGGCGGAATTTACCGTCAAACGAAAGAAAATACTTACGGCCGTACCTGTTGAGCAAGGCCGGCGACAGATGCTGTAAAACTTCATAAGCCCATTCGGGCAAATCTGAATCTAAAAACACCTTTTTCAAATCCCGGTAACGAAAGTTCTCATTAAGCGTAAAGGGTTTTAATCCAAACGACAGTTTGTTTCCGAGATATCCCTCCCTCACCTTAAATTCCAGCACCGGTTTTTCAATATTGCCAAACAAATCGCCATACCAGCGGATGCGTGCTTTTTTACGGCTTCCCTTGCCCGACACATTATCATAAAAAAAATCCAAATCGTTTGTATCGAGATAAATATTGTTGATAAACCGACGGTGAAAAATTTCACCGAACGCAGCCGGATGGTTACGCACAGCCTGTTCAACACCGTAATAGCCCATATCGCTAACCACGAACTTGCGCTCGAAGCGACTTATATCCTGATTGAAAGGGGGAAAAAACATACGCTGTTTTAGAAAGATTTGCTCTCTACAAACGAAACCCTCACCTCTTTGGAAACACCGTCCATTTTACTTTTAAAATCCTGCAGCTTTTCGGGCTTAGGAGAGTCGATAACAAACGAAACCTCAATGGCATTTTCGTTTTCGTCGTAACGTTTAAGCTGATATTTTCCGAAAACATCTTTAACAACTCCGGTTATTTTGTTAAGCTCAATTTCGCCTGATTTACCCGAAACATTAAGATAGAGGTTTTGCCAGGTTGATTTTCCTTTTACCAAAAATCTTCCCCAAATAAAAACCATACCTATGGCAAAGGCCTCAAGCACCACCATTGTTTGGTTGGCACCAAGTCCCAAACCTATTGAGATGGCAAAAAACAGATAGGCAAGCTCTTCCGGCTCTTTAATGGCCGCCCTGAACCTAACAATGGAGAGAGCTCCAACCAGTCCCAGCGACAGAGCCAGCGATGATTTTACAATGGAAATAATCAGCATGGTAGTAAAAGCAATCAGCAAAAAGTTAGCCGAAAACTGCTTTCTGTTGGAGATGGTTTTGGCACATTTGATATAGGTAAACTCAAGAATTACAGCCAGAACCAGTATAATTATTGAATTAATTAAAAAGTCCTGTAATGAAATTTGCTGTTCCTGTGTTATTAAAAACTTCTGAAATAAACCCCACTTATCGTTCATGGTACAATAATTATGTGTGAATAAATTAGAAAGCGCAAAATTAACAAAAAGTTAATAGTTACCCGATTTTGAACCATTAAAGTAAAACTACTGCCAAAAAATCCTTATACTTCGGTCAGTTAAAAACCAATTTCACACGATAAAAAAGGTAATAATCACTAAAATGCAGCACCTATGCTCCTCTTACTTTTCGTAAAAGTGCATCTCCCGAATATACTCGTAAACCTTGTCGGGCATCCAGTAACGCATGCTTTTTTGGGCTTTGATCCCCTTACGGATAAAGCTTGAAGATATTTCCATCAGGGGTGCAGGAAAAAGTTTTATTTTCGGGTTTTCGGCATAATCGCCCAAACCGCTTCCCGGGCGGGGATAAACATAAATTGAATAAAATTCCAAAATGGCCCGATAATTTTTCCATTTATGAAAGTTTGAAAATATATCGGTTCCGGAAATAAGCACAAACTCACGATTTTCGTATTTATCGGAAAGCCATGTTAAGGTGTCGATGGTATAAGAGGGCTTAGGCATTTTAAATTCGATATCGGTAACCCCCAGTTTTCGGCACTCTTCAACAGCAATCCGTACCAAAGCCAGGCGATGATGCTCTGCCAAAAGGGTATTTTTGTCTTTTAACGGGTTTTGCGGCGAAACCACAAACCACACCTCATCCAAATCGGTAAACTCAGCCATGTAATTGGCCAAAATCAGATGCCCGTTATGAACGGGATTGAACGAACCGAAAAAGAGACCGGTTTTTTTTATTTTCAAAGCCATTTTTCATGTTTTTTTCTCATCTCTTTCCGGCTTATTAAATTTTCAGGTTTTTCGCTTTCTTCGAAGGCTAAATTTAGTTCTTCCTGTTCTTCTTTAGTCAGCATTTTCCATAATCTTCCTTCACTGCCTGAAACTCTTTTTTTGAGCAGGTCATAAAAATCTGACAACAAATTTTCATTGTCAATGCTGTCAATAAGATTGTGAAAATCCTTTTTTAGTTCCGGCGTATCCATAGCTTGTTTTTCGACAAAGTTAATGAATATTTCCGTTTGAGAACTCACATTACAGGAATGTGTTCTGACGGTTTAAATTCGGTGCAGCTTTTTTAACATGGTAAAA
>CAYNVN010000094.1:0-11292 GCA_964400655.1 uncultured Lentimicrobiaceae bacterium | reverse complement strand
TGAGTCCTCTGTTCTACAGCCTGAATAGTTTAAATATAACATATTGTTTCATTATTAACTTAAAATTAAAGTTATGAAAAAAATTTTATTGATGATTGTTGTAATGGCAGCATTTGTGTTTACGGCAAATGCCCAAAAGGTAAAACTGGTTGAGGGAAAACTCGATTTCCTGAAAGGACAAAAAGAGTTGAAATTAAAGTTTACCTATGATGATAACATGAAAATAGGCAAGATGAAGAAAGATGATTACATCAATAAAAAGGTGAAAGATCGTAACAAAAAAGAACCCGGTTCGGGCGACATCTGGAAACAAAAATTTCAAGCTAATTTAGATACGGTTTTCCCGCGCTATTTTCAAAATATGTTTAACATGTGGAAAAAGAAAAATGCCACGGTGGATGTTAATGCAGATGATGCCGACTATATTATGGTAGTAAACACTACTTTTTTAGAACCCGGATACAATGTAGGTATTTCAAGCAAACGTCCGATGGCAAACATGGAAATATATTTTGTTGCTGCTAACAACCCCGATAAAGTGCTGGCAAAATTTAATGTTACAAAAGTTCCCGGCAACTCCATGTTCGGTTCGGGATATACTTTTAAAGACAGGGTAGGCGGCTGCTACGAAAATGCTGCCAATGCAATTGCCGACTATTTTGTAAGGAAAAAGACTTTTAAATAAAGGGGATAATCCGACCCTTTCCAAAGCGAAAGATCGTTACTCATCTTTAACCTTGCTTTTTCCTCCGATGGGAATACCAAAAGTTGCCATCAAAACACTGTTGTGAACGCCTGTTTGATTTTTCAACGGTTCCAAAAATCCGTAATAGTACCGCAAACTTAACCTCATGCTTGTTTTGGGATGGCTGGGGGTAAAGTAAACCTCGGCCATTACAAAAGCACCCACATCAAACCGGTGGATCAACTCCTTTCCGTCGTCTTTTATCAATATCCGTTTCCCGTCGGTAGTTTTGGCCTTGTATTCAAGTTTCGATTTATAAACATAGCTCATTTGAGGCCCTGCACCAAACCCCAAAAATTTAGTTTTGTACTTTAGATAAAGCGGTAACGACATGGATACATTATCCATTGTAATATTTTGTGTCGTCAAAACCGAAGTATCCGAAATGGCATCCGGAAAATAGCGGTTTAGGTTGGAGGCACCCAGCGGACTTTTAAAGGTAAAATCAAAGGCAAAAAACAGATCTTTTTTACTGATTTTAATTTCACTAAAGCCACCTATTGCCCAGTTCATCATAGGTTGTGCGTCATCAAGCCCTAACATATCAACATAAGCAAGCGACACACTAACCCCCGATTGCATTTTGTCGTTCGACAGCTTGTCGCCAAATATCATAATCCACATGGCCTGGCTCATCCCCGAAAAGGTGATGGCCACAAATAAAACAGTCAGTAATAATTTATTTCGCATAATAAAGGGGTATTATTAAGATCAGAAAAATCCGTTTCACCGTGAAAAGGAATTCTTAAACCGACAACTGATTGTAAACCGGATTGGCGTAAATATGCAAAAATATATCCCACAGCTCATCCATTTTCCCGTCGGGAAGAATTTCCCTGATTGCATCAAAACGGCTTTTAAATTTATCGGATATTTCGGAAGTGTAGTGTTCCGAAAAACGGTTACCGTTTTCCAAAATATCGTAAGCAAGATAATTGGTAGGCCAGAGCTTATAATTTTTATAAATCTCGTGATCAATTTGTTGGGCAACCAAAGCAAGATAATCGTTGTTGAATTTTTCCGTTTTTATATCATCCAAATAATTGTTTAACGGTGTTCCCATCGCAAAATGAATCCGTCCTTTATGATTAATAATCCCTCCGATGGTACTTTGCAGGTCTTCGGTTTTATCTTTAACATAGGTGGTATGTTTCGAAAGCCACAATTCACGGGTCTTCATTATATCGCATGGCTCCCACTCGTACGAAATCGAAAGCGGGATAATATCCAGCTGTTTAAGTGCTTTGTAAAAATTATTTTTTTCGTAAAACGAAAGCATTTTTAAAATACTTACCTCCGTTTTATCGAAACCGTTTTTTGCCCGGCCGGGCCGTTGGGCCACCCATACGGCATTATGCTTGTTAACCACCTCGTTGCTGATGTAATTCGACAACCTGACGGAATTAAAAAGCAGTTCGCGCGGGGTACCGTCGCGAATCACCGTAATCATCTTGTTAACCTTGGCAACATGCTCAAAAAAGGGCGAAATGATCAGGTTGTTTCCAAAAGTAATTTCGGCAGTATCGTAACCAAACTCCATCATAATGATGTTAAGAATCCCCGAATCGAGCAAAATATCGCGATGATTGCTTAAAATAATATGACCGGTTTCGGTATAATCTTCAAATCCGCTGGTGGTTAACCCGTCGGAAGACTTTGAAATAATGCTGCGAATGGCAGCGTGCATAAAATTGGTTTGAACCTCTTTAACGGTTTTTGACCGGGCAAATATTTTACGGTATTTTTCCTGTTCGCCCGGAAAAAGAAAATTTAAAACCGATTCAAATTTCTCATTCGAAACAATTCTCTCTAAAGCAGGGGCGATCTCATCGTCTCTATATGGCCTGATACTGTCAAAATCTTGCTCCTTGATCATGTAAAAATCCGTTTTGGTTAAGCAAATTTACCTAAATAATTAAAAGTATTGCAAAATATGTGTCCGAATTACACATCTCTTTTTCGCATGCCGGTATCTTTTTTAAAACCTGTCGGTATATTACAAGCAGCATGAATTTTTTAATAAATTGTATATGACCACTTTAACATTCATATATCACAACGGTTCATATATTTTATCAATTCTTATTTTCAGTTATTAATATTAGTTAAAATATTAATTATTTTTGCAGCTTAAATTTTAATTACAATGCAAAAAGAAGATATAGTAACTAAAGTAAATGTGTTTTTGGTGGACGAATTTGAACTGGAGGAAAGTCAACTTGAACCCGATGCCCTTTTAAAAGACGACCTCGATATTGAAAGCCTCGATTTTGTTGATATAGCCGTACTGATTGAAAAAGAGTTTAAGTTTAAAATGAAAACCGAAGAGATGGCAAAACTGAAAACACTGGATGACTTATACAACTATATTTTGCATCAATTGAATAACTAATGGCTACCTGGAAGGGTAAAACTCGCGGAGGCGTTGCCGGATATCTTACCTTTATATTTATTTTAAAGTACCTTGGGCTTGGGTTTGCCTATTTTATTTTACGATTTGTTGTTGTTTATTTTGTGCTGTTTGCTCCGCTTGCACGAAAATCCCTTTGGTTTTATTTCAGAACCATCCACGGCTGGGGAGTTATAAAAAGTTTTACCGGTCTTTTTAAAAATTTTTATGTATTCGGACAAACCCTGCTCGATAAAGTAGCCCTGTTATCAGGTGTAAAAACCGGATTTACCTTCGATTTTGACGGCGAAGATCATCTTCGTAAAATGGCTTCCGACGGTAAAGGCGGAATGCTTATCGGCGCACACCTCGGCAACTGGGAAATTGCCGGACAGCTGCTCGATCGGCTGGATACCCGCGTAAATATCGTAATGCTGGATGCCGAACATCAGGCCATTAAAAAACTGCTCGATTCGGTGATTCAAAAACATGAAGTCAACATCATTCCCGTTAAACCCGACGGGTTCGAGCACCTCTTTCTCATCAAAGAAGCCCTCTTTAACAACGAACTGGTGGTAATACACGGCGACCGCCATATACCGGGCAACAAAACAGTTACACGTAAATTTATGGGAAAAGATGCCGACTTTCCGCCGGGCCCCTTTCAGCTGGCAACCAAATACAACAAACCGGTTACCTTTGTTACCGCCGTTAAAGAGTCGAAAAAGCATTATCACTTTATGGCCACCCCGCCGATAACTTATCCAAACGCTGTAGGTGCCCAACGAAAACGTCAACTTAACCTGATAATGACCAACTATATTTTATGGCTGGAGGATAAGGTTCGTAAATATCCCTGCCAGTGGTTCAATTATTATTACTTTTGGAAATTTTGAAACAACAAAAAAAACAGAACGTTAAAACCTCTTACTTTTTTTTGAGAATTATTATATGATGAAAGATTACGGAAACGACAATAAATCGGCCCTGCAGGCCAAATTTGATGCTCAAAAAATTGCTTTTGGCCCCATTATGTTCCAGGCGGCAAAATCGTTGCGCGATTTGGGAATTTTGGAATACCTGATGAAAACACGCCGCAAAGGAGCAACCGTTGAAGAAACGGCCGAAGCACTTAACCTTTCCGTTTACGGTGTAAAAGTACTGCTGGAAGCGGCCATTAGTCTCGAAATGGTGATGGTACGTAAAAACAGGTTTTTTATAACCAAAACCGGTTATTTTATCCTCAGCGACAAGCTTACAAAAGTAAACATGGATTTTACCCACGATGTAAATTACCTGGGCATGTTTCACCTTCAGGATTCGGTTAAAAACGGAAAACCCGAAGGATTGAAAGTTTTCGGCAACTGGAAAACGGTTTACGAAGCACTTTCGGAACTGCCTGAAAAAGTAAGAGAAAGCTGGTTTGGGTTCGACCATTACTATTCCGATGTGGCATTTCCGGAGGTGCTGCCCGTTATTTTTAACGAAGGGGTAACAAAAATAATGGATGTGGGCGGTAATACGGGTAAATTTTCCATTGCATGTGCCAGCCATTCCGATGAGGTTAAAATAACCATCCTCGATTTGCCGGGACAGCTTAAGGATGCCGAAAAAAATATAAAAAAGCATGGTTTTCAGGACAGAATCGACCTCTACCCCATCGACCTGTTAGATGCGTCAGCACCTTTCCCGAAAGGCCACAATGCCATTTGGATGAGCCAGTTTCTCGACTGTTTTTCACAGGAGGAAATCCTTACCCTCCTCAAAAGAGCCTATGACGCTTTAGACGACAACGGAGCGTTGTACATACTGGAAACCTACTGGGATATGCAGGAGTTTGAAGCATCCACCTACAGCCTTCATGCCACTACCCTTTACTTTACAGCCATTGCCAACGGAAACAGCCAGATGTACCATTCGGATGATATGCGCAAACTGGTGGAACAGTCAGGAATGTATATCGAAAAAGAATTTGAAAATATAGGCGTTAGTCATACGCTGTTTAAATGCAGAAAAAAAAGTTAACAACAGTTAAGGTCCGGTTTCCGGCAGATGCACCGTAAAAAGTAGTTTTCAAAACTAAAAACGTTTGGTAAGATGAAAAAAGTTCTTGTGGTTACCTATTCGCAATCGGGTCAGTTAAACGAAATTACGGATAATATTATAAAAGGTTTAAACGGCAAGGTTGAAATTGTAAAAGAAAACCTGCAACCCGACCCCCCCTACCCGTTTCCGTGGACAGATGTATCTTTTTGGGATGCCATGCCCGATGCCGTTGATTTAATACCGGCAAAACTCAAACCATTCTCTTTTAATCCGGATGATAACTTTGACCTGATCATTTTAGGATTCCCCATTTGGTTTCTGTCGCCGGCCATCCCCATCACCTCGTTTTTAAAATCGCCCGAAGCTGCCAAAGTAATGAAGGGCAAGCCTGTTGTAACGGTTATCGGTGCCCGCAACATGTGGGTTAACGCGCAAGAGGATATTAAAAAGATGATTGCAAACAACGGAGGCCGTTTGGCGGGCAACATCGCCTTACGCGACAAAACCAACAATCTGGCCAGCGTGGTAACCATTATCTACTGGATGATGACGGGAAAAAAAGACCGTTTATGGGGCATCTTTCCCAAACCGGGTATTTCCGATAAAGATATTGCCGAAGCCGTAAAATACGGTCAACCCATTGCGGAAGCAACCACATCGGGAAAATTCGATAATCTGCAACAACAGCTGCTCGCACTCGGTTCGGTTGACCTGGTTCCAAACGTGGTTTTCATGGAACTCAGGGCCAAAAAGTTCTTCCGCAAATGGGCTAAATTCATCCGGAAAAAAGGTGAACACGGCGATCCGAACCGAATCGGAAGACTAAAAATTTTCAAATGGTATCTTCTTATTGCTATTTTTGTCGCTTCGCCCGTTGCAATTTTACTTTTTTATCTGTTTTTACCGGTAACATGGTGGCGATTCAGAAAAAAACTGGAATATTTCAAAGGGGTTGAACTGAATACCGAATTAATTTAAGGATGAACAACGTTTACATAACACGAATTGAAAAGTTTTTACCCAACGACCCTGTTTCAAACAATGAAATGGAAAAGATTCTGGGTATGGTTGACGGAAGAGAGTCGAAGTCGAGGGTACTGATATTAAGAAGCAACGGGATAAAAACCCGCTATTATGCTTTGGATAAAAGCGGCCGTGTAACACATACCAATGCACAGCTTACCGCCGAAGCCATTCGCAGGCTTTTCGACGACCGGATAAACTATAACGATATTGACCTGATTGCCGCCGGAACTTCATCGCCCGATGTTATACAGCCTGCCCATGCACTTATGGTGGCCGGCGAGCTGGGCGGAAAACCGGTGGAAGCCGTTTCGGCTCAGGGCACCTGCAATGCAGGAATGCTCTCGCTTAAATATGCTTACCTTTCGTTAAAAACGGGCGAAAAGAAAAGAGCAGTGGTGGCCGGTTCGGAAGCCTTCTCGTCATGGATGAAAGCGGAAAACTACGAAGCCGAAATCGACCGCCGTAAAGAAATCGAAGAAAACCCATACATCGCTTTTGAAAAAGATTTTTTGCGATGGATGCTCAGCGACGGTGCTGCCGCAATGCTGATGCAAACCCAACCGGAAGAGGGAAAACCGGCCCTCAGGGTTGAATGGATTGACGTGCTTACCTATGCCGTGGAACTGGATACCTGCATGTATGCCGGATGCGAAAAGGAAAAAGACGGAAGCGTAAAAGGCTGGCGCGAAATGACGGCAAAAGAACAACAACTGAAATCGGTATTTTCATTAAAACAGGATGCAAGACTGCTGCAACAGCATATTGTTGACAAAGGTGTGGAACATTTAAAACTGGTAATCGACAAATACAATGTTGATTTGGACAGCATCGATTACTTTTTGCCGCACATCTCATCCATGTTTTTTAAAGAACCTTTAAGTGAAGGTTTTAAAAAGGCAGGACTCAACATTCCGGATGAAAAATGGTTTTTAAACCTGCCGCGCGTGGGTAATGTGGGAGCCGCTTCGGCCATGCTGATGATTGAAGAGTTGTTCAACACCGGAAAACTAAAAAAAGGAGACAAGCTGATGTTAATGGTTCCCGAAAGTGCCCGCTTTTCGTATGCCTATTCGCTTTTAACGGTGGTATAACCGGAAAAAGCGCTTGTGCACTTTGCACCAAACCTCAAACCTTAAACCTCCAAACCTTGAACATTAAAACCTTGAACATTAAAACTTAGAACCAACCAGCAACCCCGCCCGTACCTTCCGGTACATTCGGGCAGGCAGCAACCAGCAACCAGCACCCAGCACCCAGCAACCAGCAACCCCCATGAACTACCTCTCAATAAAATATCTTTCAAAAAGCTACGGAGACAAAATTCTCTTTGAAAAAATCAGTCTCGGTTTGCAAAAGGGCGAAAAAACAGCCCTCATTGCCAATAACGGAACCGGTAAATCGACCCTGCTGAAAATTTTGGCGGGAAAAGAAGAAGCCGACGAAGGGGAAGTTGTTTTTCGCGACGGTATTAAAATCGGTTACCTTCCGCAACAACCACTGTTTGACGAATCACAAACCATCAACCAGCTGATTGGCGGTTCACACTCGGAAGTGCTTTCGGTAATAAGAGAATACGAAAAAGCACTACATCTGCAGGCAGAAAACCATAACAGCACTACCCGCAAACAGGTGGAGGAAGCCGCAGCAAAAATGGACCTGCTACAGGCATGGGATTACGACCGGCGACTCAAACAGGTGCTTACAAAATTCTCCATATCACACCTCGATCAACAAATAGCCACCCTGTCGGGCGGACAAAAAAAACGTTTGGCGCTGGCACTTACCCTTTTGGACGAACCCGACATCCTGTTGCTCGACGAGCCCACCAACCACCTCGACATCGACATGATCGAATGGCTCGAAAAGTATCTTCAGCAAAGCAGTGTTACACTGTTTATGGTAACCCACGACAGATATTTCCTCGACAGGGTTTGCAATCATATTGTTGAAATGACCGACGGCACCATTTATAATCATCAGGGAAACTACAGCTATTTTCTTCAAAAAAAGGCCGAACGCGAAGAGGTACAAAGTGTGGAGGTGGAAAAGGCCAAAAAGCTTATGAAAAAAGAGCTGGAATGGATGCGCCGGCAACCCAAAGCCCGCACCCATAAATCGAAAGCCCGTATCGATGCTTTTTACGATATTAAAAAAAAGGCCTCCGCGGGAAGAAAAGAGGATGAATTGCTGCTCGATTCGGCAAACCGGCGAATGGGAGGTAAAATTATTGAAGTAAAGGGCCTTGAAAAAAGTTATGGAACAATAAAAATTGTTGAAGATTTTGAATACACCTTTAAAAAGGGCGAACGAATCGGTATTATCGGTAAAAACGGAACCGGAAAATCATCGTTTTTAAACCTGCTTACCGGCGTGGAACCTCCCGATGCCGGCACGGTGGTGGTTGGCGACACCGTGGTTTTCGGATATTATAAACAAGACGGATTACCATTGGTAAGAGAAGACCAAAAGGTAATTGAAGTGGTAAAAGATATTGCCGAGGTGATTGAAACCTCCAAAGGCAACAGCATGACCGCATCGCAGTTTTTGCAATATTTTATGTTTCCGCCCGAAATGCAATATTTGCCGGTTTCTAATTTGAGCGGCGGCGAACGCCGCCGGCTTTATCTGCTTACCGTTCTTATCAAAAACCCAAACTTCCTTATTCTTGACGAACCTACCAACGACCTGGATTTGATAACCCTGTATAAACTGGAAGAGTTTTTAATGAACTTTAAAGGATGTTTATTGCTGGTTTCGCACGACAGGTATTTCCTCGATAAGCTTAGCGATCATCTATTTATCTTCCAGGGCAACGGTAAAATAAAAGATTTTTACGCACCTTATAAAGAGTACCGGCAGATGAAGCTGGAAGAAGAAAAAAGACAACGCGAATTAAAACAACAACTTAAAAAAGAACAACCGGCCGGCAGCTCCGGTAAAAAACCGGCAAAAAAGAAACTCAGCTACAAAGAGCAAAAGGAGTACGAACAACTGGAACGGGATATTGAAGTTTTGGAACAACAAAAAACAACACTGGAAAACGAAATCAATTCAGGCATCACCGACTTTGAACAATTGCAAAAACTTTCGGAACAAATCAAAACCCTCATGGAAACAATTGATGAAAAAACATTGCGATGGATGGAACTGGAAGAATTAAAAGAAAAACTTTCTTAGTTTTGTTAAATGAAAAACACCCTGCTGAAATATCTGCTTACCGTTCTGTTTTTTACATCTGCCATCACCCTGTTTGCACAACCTTCCAATTACTGGAGTACCAGCTTTAACTCGGAAGCAACCATGCTGGGAGGCGCTGTGGTTGGCGGTGGTTCGGGCATTACCTCTATCTATTTTAACCCGGCGGGTATCTCCGAAATAGAAAACAACAACATCGCATTAAATACCAGCATGTTTACACTGCTTATTGAAAATTACAGCAATGCTTTTGGCAAAAACGAAGACTACAGCTATTACTCTTTTAATGTATTACCGAGGTTTTTTACCTACCTGTTCCGGTCAAAAAAATACCCTAAGCTAAGCTGGCAGTTTGCTCTGTTCAGCCACGACTATAAAAAAGTAAATTTCTATACCACGGTAAAACAACTACTTACCAATCCGCATGGAATTGAAAAAGCTGATTACCGGGGTTCATTTAATCTTGAAGGCACCTATGATGATTATTGGGGCGGGTTGGGAACATCCTATGAGCTTAACGATCATTTCAGGGTTGGTATTTCGTTATTGGTTGCTTACAAATCGTTACTTTATTACAACAGGGCCGGTACGGCACTTTATCCCCATGCCGTGTCGCTACCCTATTCGGGATGGGATTCTTTCGGGTGGATAAATTTATGGGATTTAAGAATTTTGGGAAAGATTGGCTTTCGATACGAATTACACAACATGAGCATCGGTTTGAACATTACTTTACCATCTGGCAGATTGTTCGGTTACAGCCACACAAAAAAAGAGACATCATTTTATAATATTTTCAACAATCAGGGCGACCCCATACCCGATTACGTAAAACAGGAATCGTCCGATTATGTCTTCTCACAAGTAAAAGATCCCTTTTCCATATCTGTGGGCATAAGAAGCCAGCCTGCCGGAGGTAAAGATGTCTATTACATTTCCGCCGAATTTTTTGCAGGCATTAAACCCTATAAAATGGTAGATGCTGCAAGAAACGGTTCTCTATTGTTTGACCCCGTTAAGGGAACAGAATACACAACCATATACTACGGAAACAGGCCCATTATGAATGTTGCCTTTGGTTATATGTTTGAAATGCGAAACAATTTTGAGCTTGTGTTCGGTTTAAAAACCGATTTTAATTCTTTTTACATACCGCTAACATTTTACGAAGATCATCCTAAAGCTAATTTTTTCAACCGCACGGCCTCCGACCTTTTTCATTTAACCGGCGGAGGAAACTTTATATTTAAGAACAGATTAAAAATAAATGCAGGATTATCGTTTTCCTATGGACGGCAACGGAATAACAAACAGTTTATAAATTTTACCGATATTCAATGGTACGTGCCCGGAACCAACCATGCGTTACAGGGTGCCAGAGAACATAACATGACCTATACCTCCGTAAGCATCGGGTTAATCGTCGGTTTTTCTTACGATTTTTAACATCCTGAAACCATTTTCAGCACTTCGCTCCCCGCCCACCCACCCACCCTTTCCCACGTCTTTCCAACGACCTTTTTTTCTCCGTCATTTCGACGACCGTAGAGAGGAGAAATCCCCCGCTATTGACTACCGAATTCCCTTTTACCAAAAAGGCAGGATGATGCCCGGGAGATTCCTCAGTCGTACCTCCTTCGGAATGACGCTGGGGCTTGTGGCAAGGGGCAAACAAGCAACGAGCATCAAGCATCAAGCAACAAAACTAATACTTCTGAACTTTTAAACCTCTGAACTTCTCAACCTTTCCGGACTCCCCCCGCAAACCCTCGTTCGACCGAAAAGGTTCTTCGCGCCTCTGCGCCTTAGCGGTTCCTCAAACTTTTAACTTCCAAACTTTGAACATTCAAACTTTAAACTTCCAAACCTTGAACCTGCCACCACCCGGCAA
>CAYNVN010000093.1:0-9009 GCA_964400655.1 uncultured Lentimicrobiaceae bacterium | reverse complement strand
CGACCCTGTTACCAATAAAAAACTGAATCTGTTTTTAACACGTATGGCCACCGGAAAAATTCTGAATTTAAAAGCACACGAAAGCACCAAAGTCAGCTGGATGATTGCCATACCTCACAACATCAACCTGATGGCTTACCGCATTGAGGCTGCTTCCGAAACTTTTTCCGATGGCGAAGAGCGGGTAATCCCCGTATTGACCAACCGTGTGCTGGTTACCGAAACCCTGCCCATGTACGTTAATGCCCGGGGTCATAAAAGGTATCAATTCAAAAAGTTGATTGATCAGGGAAAGATTGCCTCGCTTTCCACGCTGAAAAATTTCAGTTATACACTGGAGTTCACCTCCAACCCTGCCTGGTATGCCATTCAGGCACTTCCTTACCTGAGTGAACCTTCCACCCAAAGCGCTTCCAATCTTTTCAGAGCCTGGTTCGCCAATGCCCTTTCGGGATGGATTGTTAACAGCACACCTAAAATAAAAGCGGTGTTTGAAAGCTGGAAAATTAATTCTCCCGATGCTTTTTTATCTGCTTTGCAAAAAAATCAGGAGTTGAAAAATACGGTTTTGGAAGAAACACCCTGGGTTTTGGAAGCCCAAAACGAAAGCGAACAAAAACGGAGAATTGCCTTGCTGTTCGACCTGAACAACCTGAAAAATCAACAACGGAACACACTGGACAAACTACAGCAACTACAGCTTGGTTCCGGTGCCTGGTCGTGGTTTAAAGGGATGAGCGACGACCGTTACACCACACAGGCCATTGTACTGGGTATGGCTAAATTGATTGATAAAAGAGTTGTTTCGCCGGATGACCCCGGTATTAAAAACATGCTAAACAGAGCGGTTTCTTACCTCGACAAAAAAATAAACGAGGATTACGAAAACCTGAAAAAGCAACCCAAAGTCAAACTGAATAAAAAACAGATACGATCAGCTCAAATTCAATATCTCTATGCCCGAACCCTGTTGAAAGATGATTTTGCCATAAACAAACGATACAGGAAAGCTTTTGATTATTATCTCGGTCAGGCTAAACAATACTGGCTAAAAGAAAACAACTACCTGCAGGCCATAATTGCCGTGGTGATGTTTGAAAACGGCATGCGTAATGAAGCCGAAGCCATTTTACGCTCGCTGGAAGAGCGGTCGCTATACAGCGATGAATTAGGTATATACTGGCGTTCGGAACACGGCTGGTACTGGTATCAGGCACCGGTGGAAACGCAGGCGATGATCATCGAAGCCTTCAGCCGCCTGAACTACAATCCTCAAAACATCGACAAAATGAAAGTATGGCTGCTGAAACAGAAACAAACCCAACGCTGGGCCTCTTCATCGGCCACCGCCGAAGCGGTTTACGCTTTGCTGATGACCGGTAAAAATTCGCTATTAACCGAAACTCAACCTGTTTCCGTTAAACTGAGTGGTAAGCCTTTGGTTTTAAAAGGCGAAGGTTCCAATCCCGAGGCGGGAACCGGGTATTTTAAAAAGTCGTGGACAGCAGATGAAGTTAAACCGGAAATGGGAGTTATCGAAGTAAACAATCCCAACAGCCACATTACCTGGGGAGCCGCTTACTGGCAATATTTTGAAGATATTGACAAGGTCAGCGCCTCGGCTAAATCGCCATTGCATATTGAGAAAAAACTCTATGTGGAAAAACTAACGGCTGCCGGACCGGTACTGGAAGAAATAACGGGTAATAAGTTAACAACGGGCGACAAACTGGTGGTTCGTTTGGTTATCCGTGCCGACCGCAACATGGAGTTTGTGGAATTGAAAGATGTGCGTGCCACAGGTATGGAAGTTACCCAACAACTTTCGGGTTACAGCTTTAGCGGTGGTTTGGGATATTATCGTAACAATAAAGATGCCTCCACCGGCTACTTCTTCCGGTATCTAAACAAAGGAACTTATGTATTGGAATATCCGGTTCATTTAACCCAACAGGGAGTTTTTCCGGTAGGATTGGCATCCATCCAATGCCTTTATGCTCCTGAATTTGCCGCTCATTCGCAGGGTGAAACAATTGAGGTGACCGGTAAATAAACAGAATATTTCATGTTTATTAGTCCACAGGGTTGTCACCAAACACACCCCGGTACCAATAAAAAAAATGCTTAAGTTTGACAGGTTGTGTAAACCGCTGCCTAATCAGAATTGTGTTTATGAAAAAAATAGCGTTTCACTGGCAAATCCTCATTGGGATGGTAGCCGGTATTATCTGGGGACTCATTGCCGTTAAAGCGGGATGGGTAGAATTTACCACCTTTTACATTAAGCCCTGGGGAACCATTTTCATTAACCTGTTAAAACTTATTGCCGTGCCGTTGGTGCTGGTTTCGCTGATTAGCGGAATTACAAACCTGAAAGATGTTTCCAAACTTTCGCGCATGGGGTTACGGACCATTATTTTATACATTCTTACAACCGTTATTGCCATCTCAATAGGTTTAATTATTGTAAACGTTACCAATCCGGGTAAAATATTTCCACAGGATAAGGTAGCCGAATTCAAACAAAAATATTCCGAAAACGTTAAACAAAAAGAGGCTGCTGCCGTTCATGTAAAAGAGGAATCTCCTTTACAGTTTGTTGTTGATTTGGTTCCGTCCAACATTTTTGGCGCAATGACCGACAACACCCAAATGTTGAAAGTAATCTTTTTTGCCCTGTTGTTTGGCATCAGCATCATCCTGCTTCCCGAATCAAAAACAGCACCGGTAAAAGCTTTTATCGATAGCTCCAACCATATCATTTTAAAAATGATAGACATCATTATGAAAACAGCTCCGTTCGGTGTATTTGCCTTGCTTGCTGCGCTGATTGTGGATGTTGCCGGCAACAACCTTGAGGATACCGTATCGTTGTTTGCTGCACTTGGGCTTTACTCGCTAACCGTAGTTATCGGGTTACTGATAATGATTTTTGGTGTTTATCCGTTATTTATCAAATTCCTGACAAAAGTCAAACTATCCACTTTTCTTAAAGCCCTCACTCCGGTACAGTTATTAGCATTTTCTACCAGTTCCAGTGCAGCCACCCTTCCGCTTACCATGGAAACGGCAGAACAAAAACTGGGTATTTCCAACGAAACCGCCAGCTTTGTGCTACCGTTAGGGGCGACCATTAATATGGACGGAACCAGTTTGTATCAGGCGGTAGCCGCCGTATTTTTGGCTCAGGTTTACGGTATGGACCTCACCATAGGGCAGCAGCTTACCATTATACTTACCGCCACCCTTGCCTCCATAGGCTCGGCAGCCGTACCCGGTGCAGGAATGGTTATGCTTGTAATTGTGCTTACCGCCGTTGGAATCCCCACCGAAGGCATTGCCCTTATTTTTGCCGTTGACCGCCCGCTGGATATGATCCGTACGGCCGTAAATGTTACCGGAGATACCACCATCACCAGTATTATTGCCACTACCGAAAATCAAATTGACTTTGACGTTTTAAATAACTGCTGCGCAGAAAGCGACTTATAAAATCAGGGTTTTTATTCAGGTGCAACCATTTTTTAAACCTCTGTGTCAAATCTTTAAAACCTGTATAAGTTTTTAGTATTTTGCGAACTTATTTTCAAGGCCGTAAATTTTATGGCCGGCAAGGAAAACCGCAATGGAATTTGACAAGTCGCTGATACAAAAACTTAAGGAAAACGATAGAAAAGCCCAGGAGGCTTTTTATCTGTTTTTTGCACCGAAAATGTTTGGTATATGCCTTCGGTTTTCGGCTGACAGCGATGAAGCACAAGATATATTACAGGAAGGATTTATAAGAGTGTTTAGGTATGTAAAAGATTATCGCGGAGAGGGGTCGTTTGACGGATGGGTACGCAGAACCATTGTAAACACCGCTATAAATCATTATAAAAAAAGAATTAAACGTTCATTTACAAAACCTATTGAACATGCCGGTTCGGCTGCTGAATTTAACGCTCATATTATTGAACAGATGACGGCTGACGAAATCCTGGAAGTAATTAAAGAATTACCCGATGGATACAGAACGGTTTTTAACCTGAATATTATTGAAGGTTATACACATAAAGAGATTGGTGAATTGCTCGGAATTTCGGAAAACACCTCTAAATCACAACTTTCGAGAGCGAGAATCGCCATTCAAAAAAAACTGGAAAAAATAAAACGGAAAGAAAACCTTGAAAAATAACGAACAACATATTAACGATTTACTAAAGCAAAAGTTTGAAGGGTTTGCCCCTCAACCTCCGGCCGAGGTATGGGAGGGTATTGCCGCCGCCCTTGATAAAGAGGTTGTTCCGTTATGGTATCATAAAACATGGGTTAAGGTTTTTGCATTGTTGTTGGGTGTTGTTATATTTTCAGGAATTTTACGGTTACTAACCCAAACAAACGATAACGGTAAATTTCCTGACCCGGTTTCTTCCGTAAATACCGAAACCCCAGTGGTTTCAACGGAATCAGATAATTATGTTCCGGATAAAACAACCGTCAAACCGTTACCGGATAAAGATAAAAAACCTCAAAAAGAAAAAGTTACACAAAATAACCAACCTGTTTCATCCGCCCCGTCCGATAAAGTTCAATCGGCCTATGTTAACACTACCGGTAACTCAAAAAATATTTCTCACAAAAAGCAGCCGGAGGAAAAGCAGAAGTCAAAGGTTACGGTTGTCCAATCAAAAAAACAGACCCCGGCTCCAAACCGTGACGATCTGCTTGCTACCCTCAATGCAAAAACAATTGAGTTAACCACATTACCGCTTCCGTTATTAAAAGAAGACAGGAAACAGACAGAAAACGAGGTGCAAAAAAACAAACCTCACCGTTCAAAAAACGGTAACCTGGCACTGGGGTTTTATTTTACACCGGGATTTGTGGCGGCCGATTACGATTCGCTTACCATCCAAAACGGATATGCAATAAATATTAAACCTGTTTATTATATTAATGACCACTGGTTTATCAGGCCGGGTATCGGCGTACAATATTCGCGCGACAAAGGCTTTGTAAAAGCCGATTACATGAGTTGGGATCTCCTCGGCAGTTACGAAGATGTAATAGACGTTACCTTTGATACCGTTAACGGAGAGGTTATTCCCCTTTATCATACACAAAAAACCGATGTTTACGATTCCATAAGGCATATTACCCTTTCGGAAGAAACCAACCGTTATCTTTATCTTAACACCTCTCTTGTTTTCGGATATCATAATCACAAAGGAAAACTGGGATGGAGTTTTTATGCAGGAGGTGGTGTTAACTTTGTTTTGTACAATAAGCGCGATTTACCCGTTGAAGAGGATGTAACCTACATATCGCTAAAATATAATCTGCCCGAAAGACATTCACCCCAGTATCTTTTAACGCTTGGAGCAGGAGTTGATTATGCCATTGCAAAAAAATGGCTGGTAACGGTGGAACCCGAATACCGCTATTTTATTAACGGCATTAACGGAGGAGGAAAATACAACGACCCCCTTTCGGGAATAGGATTACGTTTTGGATTTGTTTATACACTTAAATAAATTTTTGTTGAAATGTTAAAGAAACTTACATTATTACTGTTATCTGTTTTACTTGCAGGCATTACCAATGTTGAGGCCACAAATAATAAACCCTATACCGTTATTGTTTCAGGACAGATTATTAATAAAAAATATGGCAACGCCATATCCGGCCACAAAGTTTATATTGTTTCATCATACATAAAAAACAGCGGTAACAGCTATTATAAAGAGATAATAACCGATGATGAGGGTTTTTATATGGACACCATCAAAACATCTTCCGGCAAAGGAAGTATTGAGATTTATACCCTTGACAAAAACAACAGGAAAGTTGATTCGGTGGTTTATTACCGGTTCTTTAGAAATACCCGGCTCGATTTAATGGTTAACATTACCATTGATATGCCTTTCCATACCAATATTTTAAAAGCACGCTTTAAGTACACCCAAAAACAGGGGGGAAACCGGTTTTATTTTCACTTTATCGATCTTACCAAAAACGATTATATTATTTCCAGACAATGGAGTTTTGGTGACGGCACAACCTCGCAGGAAAAAAACCCCGATCATACCTATCAAACCCCCGGACTCTACAGGGTTAAGTTAATAATAGAGGCTGATTTTAACGGTGCACTAAGTACAAACTCTTTTTCAAGGCTGATTTTGATACCTGAAAAAACTTACTTTAACATTGGAGGACAGGTTTTTGCAAAACTTTTCCCCATCGATATCGGAAAAGCATTTTTGTATTATCAGGATTCTATCGATTCATTTATTCCGGTTGATACGGTAACTTTCGATACACTGGGTTACTTTATATTTTATAATCTGCCTTACGGCAAATATATTATTAAAGCCCAACCCGACAGTGCTTCGGAATATTACGGATATATGTGTCCAACCTATTTCGGAAATGTAACCAGATGGCAAAATGCCGATTTGTGTGAAATCAACACCACCGGATGGGATTACGATATTCATTTGGTAGATAACCAAAGTTTTACCGAAGGTAACGGTGCAATAAACGGAAACGTTCTGGTTGTGGATAAAGGTTTAAAACAGTTTGGCTTGTTCTCGGGCGAAAACATCACCATTTACCTGCTTGATAACCATAACAACAACATTACTTATCTCTACACCGGAAAAAGAGGAAATTTTAATTTCTCAAACCTCGATTTGGGAAACTATAGCCTTTATCCTGAAGTTACCGGTGTTAACACTTCCGAAATTCATGTTGAATTAAATGATGAAATTCCGGTTATCGACAGTATGATTATCGAATTGAGCCTCGAAGGAGTAAATTCCGTTATTCCTTATCATAAACAAAGTAACAGTTTGTTGGACAATATTTACCCTAACCCCGCACAAAACAACAGCCCTGTTTTGCTTTCCGTAAAACTTAAAAAATCGCAACAAATTGGCTTAACCCTTACCGATTTTACCGGACGTACTGTTTATAAAACACAACCTGTTTTAAATGCCGGAACCAATAAACTGTTTCTTCCCGTTGACGGATTACCCGATGGCGTTTATATTGTTTCGGTAAACGATGAACAGGGCCATACAGGAACGGGAAAACTGGTTATCAACCGATAGGGTTGTTTACGGTAATTGTTCAGCCGCTTCCTTTTAATTTAATACATTTGTGCCATGATGGTTACGGTTCCCAAGTGGTTACAATATTTTTATCCTTCGCCGGAGTGGAAAATAAAAGATGCTGAAAACAGCGTTTACATTACTTTTGACGACGGCCCGCATCCCGAAATTACTCCAAAGGTTTTGGATATTCTGGATGAATACAACGCCAAAGCAACCTTTTTTTGTGTTGGCGATAACGTAAGGAAATATCCCGAAACCTATCAACAAATTATTCAACGGGGACATCAAACCGGAAACCATACTTTTAACCATTTAAACGGCTGGAAAACCAAAAACAAAAACTACTTTAGTAACATCGACAAAGCAGCCGGATTTATTAAATCCAACCTGTTCCGTCCACCCTACGGTAAAATTAGTCCGTTGCAAATAAAAGAGTTAAAAAAGCGGTATCGTATTATTATGTGGTCGGTATTAACTTACGATTTTAACAGAAAATTAACCCCCGAAAAATGTTTAAAAAATGCCCTTACGGGATTAAAACCCGGATCAATCATCGTGTTTCACGACAGTGAAAAATCTGATAAAAACATGCTTTATGCGCTTCCTGAATTTTTAAAACGCTGCAATGATGCCGGACTGAAAGTTAAAAGCATTTAATTATACCAACGAAACAACAAATGGCGGGCATTTATATCCATATTCCCTTTTGCAAGCACAAATGCAATTACTGCAATTTTTTTTCGGTTGCGTCAACAAAACACCGCGATGCTTTTACCGGTGCGTTGTTACGTGAAATGGAGATGAGAAGCGATTATTTAAAAAACGAAGTTGTCAACACCCTCTATTTTGGCGGCGGAACCCCCTCTTTGCTATCGGTTGACGAAATCAACAGTATATTAAAAAAAGCGGAAGAGCTGTTTAACATAAGCCCTGCCCCCGAAATTACACTGGAGGCCAACCCCGATGATTTGACCATAGAAAAAACCACCGAATTAAAAAATCACACTCCCGTCAACCGGTTCAGCATTGGTGTTCAAAGTTTTTTTGATGATGATTTACGGTATCTCGACCGGGTTCACGGCGGAAACGAAGCACGGCTGGCCATCGAAAATGTGCAAAAAGCCGGTTTTAAAAATATTACCATCGATTTGATTTACGGTATTCCGGGACTTACACCTGAAAAATGGAACAAAAACCTCGACCTGTTTTTCGGTTATGACATTCCGCACCTAAGCTCATACAGCCTTACCGTTGAACCCAAAACCGCTTTACTGCATCAAATCACCAACAAAAAACGGGCGGAGGTTGACGAAGGTTTAAGCATTCGTCATTTTGAAATATTGCAGCAGCGCACCAAAGAAAAAGAGTTTGTCCATTACGAAATATCCAATTTTGCCAAAGAGGGATACTATTCCAAGCACAACAGTATTTACTGGCTGGGCGACCATTACATAGGATTAGGCCCCTCGGCCCACTCTTTCAACGGTTTTTCACGGCAGTGGAATGTGGCTTCAGTAAAAAAATATATTGAGGCGGATATGGTTGACAGAATTGTTGAAGAAAAGGAGGTTTTAACCACCAATCAGCTTTTTAACGAATATGTTATGACTTCGTTACGAACCTCATGGGGTTGCGACCGGGAACATATCAACAACGTTTTCGGAAAAAAACATACCGAACATTTTATAAACGGCATCAAACCGTTTGTTGACGATAAAAAGGTGATTCAAAAAGGTAACCTCTATATTCTGTCGGATACCGGAAAGCTCTTTGCCGACGGCATTGCCGCCGAAATATTTATGTAGAAGTTGTTTAAAGTTAACAGATTGAAAATATTAATATTCTACCGTAGAAGAGCGTGTCACACTTCGACTTCCTGCCTGTCGGCAAGGCAGGCGCTCAGTGTGACAAC
>CAYNVN010000092.1:0-8028 GCA_964400655.1 uncultured Lentimicrobiaceae bacterium | reverse complement strand
GCGTGCAGCCCCGGGCAGGGTGCGTAACGGGTTGGGCTGGGTTTAGGCCAGGGCTGAAGCAGCGTTGCATTGGGATGGCCGTGGCTCGCTGTGCCAAATTTTGCGTGCAGGCCGCAAGCCCCTGCCCCAAAAGATACCCATTGGCCATATCAGATAAAGATGAAACCGGAAGTAAAGCTATGCACGCCAACTTGTTTATATCTCAACCAAAGTTACTAATAAATTTTTAAAGACGGGGGTTATTCGGAGGTTTGTGGCGAAATAATTTTTATATGGTTATGTCGTCTAAGGGGTTGCCTACCTTCTTTAAATGCCTCGTGCTTACATGGGTGTATATCTCCGTGGTGCGACTGCTCTTGTGGCCTAACATTACTTGTATGTACCTTAAATCAATGCCCTTCTCAAGCGAGTGTGTGGCAAAACAATGCCGTAAAACATGGGGCGTTACATTGAATTTTACTTTGGCCCGACCGGCAGCCTGCCTTACTACTTTGTCGATACTGCTGCCTGAATATTGTCCGCCAAATTGCCCTGTTATAAAAAATTCCTTTGGCACAAAGTCGCGTATGTATCTTTTTATGGGCTCTGTTAAGGCATCCGGAAGCGGAATCTGCCTGTCTTTCCTGCCTTTGGCATTGTAAATGGTTATTATCTCACGCCTGAAATCAATATCGGTAAGACGGAGGTTCGATAGCTCGCTGTTGCGTAATCCCAATCCGTAAAGCATTAACAATATCATTCTGTGCTTGGGATTAACCGTTAAGCGTATCATGTTTTCCACGTCTTTTTGCGAAATTACTTTGGGCAGTCGTTTCGACTTTTTTGGAAAGGGAATCTCTTCTTCGTCTAATTTTCTTTTGTATATTATCTTGTAATAACTTTTTAATGCGCTGATCATCAATCGTTGATACGACTCGGAATAACCCTGCTTTTCGCGATGATGGTGTATGTATTTTTTTATCTGCTTCTCCGGTAATCTGCCAATATCCTCGTTTTTAAAATAATGCAGAAATCGGGCAATCATACTGGTGTAGTTGTTGATGGTATGCTCACTGCGGTTTAGTAAATTCAACTGCCTGATATACTCCTTATCAACAATTGTGCGGTCAACCGGAAGTTTATGTGTCTGTTTTCTGTGGTGTGTGTGATGTATCGTTTTTAACACGAATGTGGGATGGGCATCTTTAAAAATCGTCCTGACCTTTTTGATGTTTTCTTCGGATAATGAAACCGACCATATTTTTTCGCCATGGTGCCACCAGGCAGCGTCAAGTTTTCTAATCGCGTCAACCCAAATACGTGCATAAGGAAAATGTACATATAATCGATTGTTAAACGCATCCCGCTCCATAATTACTTTAATGTTGTCGGGCAATGTTTCGGAGGCGTTAATCTGTTCGCGGGTAAAATTGAGTTGATAATCGTTTTCAAGCACCTGTTTGATATGTTGCAGGTTTTTTTCGGAATATCTGAAATGCCAGTGTTTTTTATCAGGATCCCAGCGGGCTTTAAACTGTGCTTTAATGGTTTCGATAAGGTTTTTGTTGTAGCTGAACTTTAAAATAAAAACCTCTTTCCCGTACGAAATGCCGCGATAAATGGTTATGACAGGTTTTGAAGTCACTTTTTAGTAATTCCGTTAAACGTTATTAATTGAGCATACCGGACAAAGCCGGTGTTTTGTCTCTCAAAAATAGTAATAAATTTTAAACTATGCGCTATAAGCCCGATGCCAAAACATCTACAATATGAATGGTTTTGATGGGCAGATTATGCTTTTTGATGTATCCTCCCTGGTGCATCAAACATGATGAGTCGGTTGAAACGATGTACTCGGCCCCCGTATCAAGTGCATTTTGTACCTTTTGCTCGGCCATGGCGGTAGAAACAGGTTCGAATTTAACCGAAAAGGTTCCGCCAAATCCGCAACAAACGTGGGTGTCTTTCATCTCAACAAGATTCAGTCCTTTCACATGCTTTAAAAGTTCACGGGGTTCGTTTTTTAAACCGTATTCGCGGCGGGCAGCGCACGAATCGTGGTAAGTAACGGTATGCTCAAAGGTGGAGCCGAGATCGGTAACTCCCAGCACGTTTACCAAAAAATCGGTGACTTCATAAATGTTTTGTTGAAGCGCTTTCGATTCGAGATGATATCCCGTATTATGAAACAGCTCGTTGTACGAATTTCGAACAAATCCGGTACACGAAGCCGACGGGCCTACCACAGGCCGTTTGCTGCTGAAACTCTCAATGAATTTACCTCCCAGCTTTTTGGCATCATCCCAAAACCCGCCGTTAAAAGCCATCTGGCCGCAACAGGTTTGCTGCGGGTTGTAATGTACTTTAATACCAAGATATTTAAATATCTTAACCATATTCATGGCTGTTTCGGGAAAAACCTGATCGATAAAACAGGGTATAAATAAATCTATCTCTTTAACTTTCATGGTTGTTTCAATTCATAATTAAACGCAGGCCCCCTCGGGCAGGTCGGTCATAATACCAAAAGTGTTAATGTCTTTCCAAAAACCGGGATACGATTTTCGTACAACCCCCGGATTACATATTTTAACCGTATTAATTTTTAACGCCAGCGGCGCAAAACTCATGGCCATACGATGATCGTTATAAGTATCAAAGTCAGCCTCTTTAATGTTGTTTAAACTGTTGCTTGTTGTTAACAAATATTCGCTGCCCTTTTTCTCGAGTTTGGCACCGATTTTTGCAAGTTCGTTTTTAAGCCCTTCTATTCTGTCCGATTCCTTTAAGCGAAGATGATTGATGCCCGAAAACGAGGCTTCAATGTTTAAAGCGGCGCAGGTAACCATAACCGATGGTACAATGTCGGGATTATCGTTAAAATTGAATTTAAAGCTGTTGTTAACCTCGCCCTCTTTGTATATTCTGATGCCTTCTTTTTCAAAACGGGTTTTAACACCGAAGTTTTCAAAAATATCGGCAACAATGCGGTCGCCCTGACAGCTGTCATCTTTTAATCCTTCAATAAAAATATCGGCATCATCCGAAAGGGCAACCATTTCGTACCAATAGGAGGCCGAACTCCAGTCGGGTTCAATCTCCATGGGCTTAAGATGATAATCGCCGGGAGAGATTTTAATGGAAGTAGTGTCGGTTTCCACGTCAATATTTGCGTTTTGCATCAACCGTGTGGTCATGTTAATGTATGAACGTGATACCGGTTTGCCTTTCAGGTTAAGCATTAAGCCATACGATAAGTAGGGAGCTATCAGCATCAGTGCCGAAACAAACTGACTGCTTTGGCGGGCATCAATATCAACGTCTTTGCTGTTGAGCCGGGTACCAATCACCTTTACGGGAGGAAATCCCTCTTTTTCGGTAAATACAATGTTGGCACCAAGTTGGCGCAAAACGTTTACAAGAGGTGCAATGGGGCGTTCTTTCATGCGCTCATGACCCGTAATTAACCATTTGCCCTCGTGGATAGCCGCAAAAGCCGTAATAAACCGCATTACAGTGCCCGCATTGCGTGTGTCAACAATCATGGCAATACGCGAGTTGGCACAGGTGTCTAAAAAACTGAGATAGAACTTTAACAAATTGGTATCTTCCGATTCGGAAAGATTATCGAATTTTATTTTGCTTCCCGACAGTGCCCGCATAATGAGCAACCGGTTGCTAATGCTTTTCGAGCCTGTAAGCCTGAATGTGCCTTGCAGTTTCTTGTTTCCGCGCTTTAAAATAACAGGTTCCATCAGTTACATTTTTTTTTGTTGATATAAAAAAGCAGACTGTTCCTGATTAACTCCACATCAACGGCCACATCGTGTACCGCTTTGCCAAGACGACGTAAAAGGCTAAACATAAATTCGCCGCCTCTTATCTTTTTGTCCTGACGCATTAATTCGGTTAACTCCGGAATATTATCTTCCGAAATCGAAAGCCTGTCGAAATTGTAATCAATTCGTTTTATTATCTCTTCTACATTTTCACACTCAAGCTGTTCCATGTGAGCCGAAATCCATGCTTCACATATCATTCCGGCAGCAATTGCCTGCCCGTGCGTGATGGGCCTGCCCGATTTAAGGTAAAACGACTCAATGGCATGTCCAACCGTATGCCCGAAGTTCAATATCTTACGGATGCCTTTTTCGGAGTTGTCGTAACGCACAATGTCTATTTTGTCTTTGGCCGACCGGATAATGATTTTGTTCCAGTCGTCAATTTCGTTAAACTTACGATGGCCCAGCATTTTCCAGAGCTCACGGTCCATAATCAGGGCGTATTTGGTTACTTCGGCAAATCCCGACTGCCAATACTCGTGTTTCAGGGTTTTTAAAAAAACCGGATCAACAATAACGGCTTTGGCATCGGTAAAAAGTCCTACCTGATTTTTAAACGATTTAAAATCGATGCCGGTTTTGCCGCCAATGGCAGCATCAATTTGTGCCAGCAGGGTAGTGGGAATGTTGATATACGGCATACCCCGTTTGTAGGTTGCCGCACAAAATCCGCCGATATCGCTTACAACACCGCCACCGAGATTAATCAACAACGAGTCGCGTCCGGCACCCATATCGGTTAACTTTTCCCAAATATGTACCGCATGTTCAATGCTTTTGCTGCTTTCGCCGGCAGGTATTTTTATGTAACCTCTTATTTTTATGTCGGGCATCGACTGAAGTAAAACGCTCAGACAATACTTCTCAACATTCTCATCCATCAATATATAAGCCGAACTGTATGCTTTGAACAGCTTTCCGGTGAACTTTAACGCACCTTCTCCAATAATATATTGAATGGTCTTGGTATCTAAAACAAATGGTGAATTCATAATTGCAAACAAAGATAATTATTCAATTAAACAGAACGTGATTTCCGGCATACTTTTGTTAATTGTTTTTCAACAACCGGAGGTGATAAAAGTTGATACGAAAAAGGGAAGCGGCAATGGTTCGCTTTTATAATTTTAAAATAATTGTAACTTTGAACATTAAATTTTGTCGGGTTTATAATGTCGGGATATCAAAAAGGATGAATATTCTTTTGCAGCCTGTTCCTTAATCGGCAGATAAGGAGAGCGTTAGCTGCGATCACCTTTAAATTTACTGATCAGGCATATTATTAGCAGTCATTAAATACTTATTAACATGTCAAAAGCAAAAAAGAGATTACTGATTATTTTCGGAATCATCACCCTGTTTATCGTGATTTTGATTTTTAGTTTAAACGGTATCGTGGCCGGAATAATTGAAAACAAGGTGGATGCATTTCTTGAAAAACATCCCGTAAAACATTACCGGTTAACGTACGACCGTGTGGGATTTAACCTTGTTAACCGCTCGGTGCGAATAGTCGGCCTTACTTATACACCTGATAAATCATACCTCGACAGTCTGGAAAATTCCGGATTCAGCCATATGGTTCCCCAAATAAAGGTCGGGAAGTTTATTGTAACCGGTATCGGTATAAGCGATGCTATTCAGGATAAGGTTATAAAAATAAATCATGTAAAAATTAAAAAGGTTTTTGTAACGCTTTATAAAATTAAGGGCGATAAACCTGCAGAAAAGAAAGTTAAACCGGAAAAGAAAAAAAGCACTTCCGTAATTCCTGATTCGGTTAAAATAAAGGGGATTAACGGAATTGTAATAAATAATATTTTGCTGAATAAAAGTAAGGTTGAGATTGTTGATGTAAAAGAGAATAATAAGATACTTGAAAACGATGAGATGATAATAGATATTTCAAATATTGTTCTTGAAAAAAGTAAATTCAACAACGATTACCTTTATACTGATGTTGGGGATATCAGATTTGAAATCAGAAATAATGTTTTCAGGACAGGCGACGGGCTTTATGAAATTGCTTTTGATAAGCTGTACACCAATAAAAACGATGAACTTATTACCATCAAGAACTTTAAATTTAAACCACTCTATACTAAAAATGATTTTACAAAACAGTTAAAGTATCAGCAGGAGCGATATGACATTAAGGCAAAAGAGTTACTGATTACACAACCCGACTTTGAAAAACTTTTTGCTGATAATGAACTGCATATTGAAAAAGTGATTGTAAAAAGTCCGGATATTGGGATTTATCGCGATAAGCGAATTCCGTTTCCCCATTTTAAACGGCCTTTGTTGCCGCATCAGGCAATTAAAAAGATGAAAATGAATTTGGAGGTTGATACGGTTTTGATAGAAAATGCAAAATTTGCCTATGAAGAACTTACCGACCGGAACGTAAAACCACTCTATATAAGTTTTAACGATTTGGAGGGTGTGATTTCAAATGTTTGTAATATAAAGGATAAGCTTAAAACCAATAATAAAATGAGGCTGTCGCTGCGCGGAAAAATGATGAAGGCTGCACCCTTTGAACTTCAGTTTGTTTTTCCCATGAAAGCGCGTAACGACACTTTTGTTTTTTGGGGTGCAGTGTACGGAAAAGTTCCGCTGAAAATATTTAACAAAGCAGTGCATCCGGCTTCGGGGATAACATTTGATGACGGATATTTGGATAAACTGACCTTTAAAGGCGGAGCAAATCCCGTTTATTCAAAAGGTGAGATGACCATGCTCTATCACGATCTGGCATTAACGGTTGATAAAAAAGAAAAGGAGGGACAAAATAAGTTTTTAAGCTGGGGAGCCACGGCAGCCGTTAGAAAAAACAACCCCATCGAGGGTAAGCCGCCCAAAACCGCTGTTATGTTTTATGAACGGGATGTTGAAAAAGGTTTTGGTAATTTTTTATGGAAAACCATCTTCAGCGGCTTAAAAGCGACTATGATTATCAGTGTAAACAGTATGAATAAGAAAAAATACAAAGCATTAACAACTCCCAAAAACAGCGACGGTAACAAAAAAAAGAAGAAATGGCCGTGGAAGAAAAAGAAATAGCCGGGTTTGGTTGTTATTTGTTAAAAATGTATTTTAATGTACTTTTGCGAAAATTTTATTAAAAAAGATAATTATGGGTTTATTAGAAGGAAAAACTGCTTTAATTACCGGGGCATCCCGCGGAATTGGCAAAGCAATTGCCATTAAATTTGCCACCGAAGGTGCCAACGTTGCCTTTAGTGATTTGAACCGTGATGAACACATGGAAAATACCGAAAAAGAGATAGAAGCCCTTGGTGTTAAAGCCAAAGGATATGCTTCCAATGCCGCTTCGTTTGAAGGTAGTCAGGAACTGGCTGATGAAATCATGAAAGATTTCGGCCGTATCGATATTTTGGTGAACAATGCAGGTATTACCCGCGATAACTTGTTGCTTAGAATGAGCGAACAGGATTGGGATGCGGTATTAACCGTTAACCTGAAATCGGTATTTAACCTCACCAAAGCGGTTATGCGCATTATGATGAAACAAAAAGGCGGGTCCATTATCAATATGAGTTCGGTGGTAGGTGTTAACGGCAACGCCGGACAGGCTAACTACTCCGCATCAAAAGCAGGTATGATTGGTTTTACCAAGTCGGTAGCACAGGAGCTGGGTTCGCGTAACATTCGTTGCAATGCCATTGCTCCGGGATTTATCGAAACCGAAATGACCCATAAACTTCCTGATGATGTGCGCGAAGCATGGATAAAAACCATCCCGTTACGCCGTTCGGGTAAACCCGAAGATGTGGCCAATGTAGCCACTTTCCTCGCCTCCGATCTCTCCTCTTATGTCAGCGGACAGGTGATTAATGTTTGCGGCGGAATGAGTACGTAGGGGAGTTTAGAAGTTTAACTTGTTGCCGGATGCTGGCAGGTTCAAGGTTTGAATGTTTAAAGTTTGAAGGTTTGAACCGCGAAGACGCAAAGGCGCGAAGCGAACCTTTTCGGTCGAACGAAGGTTTGCGTCCCGATAGTAATCGGGGGGAGTCCGGAAAGGTTGAGAAGGTTTAAGGTTGAGAAGTTTAAAAGTTCAGAGGTTCAGAAAGTTTGGCCCCTCCCGCAAGCCCCATCGTCATCCCGAGGGAAGCGAACCCGAAAGCTTTCGGGGAGCGACGAGGGATCTCCTGAGAATTGGCCTGCCTTTTCAGTAAAAGGG
>CAYNVN010000091.1:0-12852 GCA_964400655.1 uncultured Lentimicrobiaceae bacterium | reverse complement strand
ACCCCCCAAATTTATAATTCCCATAACAACCGGCAACAGCCATGTTGAACCTTTCAGCATTGGGCGAATATTGCAAAATTAATGATCAGGGTACTAATTTATTCTCTTTTCAAATAGTAATTGTAACCTGTTATTTATCAGTAAATTTTATTTTACCAAAAACGGGCTGTTAAACCGTTCATCTCTCTGTATCTGTAATTTAAGCATTTATGTAGAACCGGTTTAAACAAAAGAAAAATATAATTTATTGCATAATTTTGTGAACAAGTCATATACATACGTCTATATATATACACAGATAGCTGTTTGTATGACAAGGTAATATGATAGTTCATTAACAAAACATATTCAGAATGAAAACAAGAAGGGACTTCATTAAAATCACTGCTGCCGGTGCGGGAGCTGCTGCCCTTGGACTGCATGCTTTAAGCTGGGACAGTGCCACTGCCCAGTTTGTAGCTGACGGCGACACCTCCCCGGTAAGTGATGAAGAACTCACCAATTATCCCACCTTTTGTGAGGTCTGCTTTTGGAAGTGCGCAGGCTTTACATACGTTGATAAAAAGGGTAACATTCGGAAAATCATTGGTAATAAAGAAGACCCGCACAGCAACGGACGTTTTTGTCCGCGGGGTACCGGCGGTGTGGGCATGTATTACGATGAAGACCGCTTAAAAACGCCGCTAATACGAGAAACCAAACCCGACGGAACGCAATATTTCCGTAAAGCCGGCTGGGATGAAGCCCTCGACCTCGTTGCCGATAAAATGAACCAGCTGCGTATGAAATACGGCCCCGAATGTTTGGCGCTGTTTTCGCACGGAACCGGCGGTAAACATTTCAGCCATCTGGTTAAAGCTTTCGGGTCGCCCAATATTACCGCTCCGTCGTTTGCCCAGTGCCGCGGGCCTCGTGAGGTTGCCTTTACCGCTACCTTTGGCGAAGATGTTATGTCGCCCGAAAGAACCGATATCCGCGATACAAAATGTTTGGTGCTTATTGGTTCGCATCTTGGCGAAAACATGCACAACGGTCAGATTCAGGAGATGTCGGAAGCCATCGACAAAGGTGCAACCATTATAACCGTTGATCCGCGTTTCAGCACTGCCGCCGGCAAATCAAAATATTGGCTGCCCATTAAACCGGCTACCGATTTGGCGCTGTTGTTGGCATGGACACATGTTATTATTTACGAAGAGCTGTACGATAAAGCTTATGTTGAAAAATATACATTCGGGTTTGATGAGCTGAAACAGCATGTAAAATCGATGACCCCCGAATGGGCCTACGGTAT
This sequence comes from uncultured Lentimicrobiaceae bacterium, assembly GCA_964400655.1. Lineage (GTDB taxonomy): Bacteria > Bacteroidota > Bacteroidia > Bacteroidales > F082 > B16-G9. The sequence continues at coordinate 11,558 of CAYNVN010000091.1, read as the reverse complement.
AACTACCATCGATCCGAACATTATCAGGAAAACCGCGCGCGAAATGGCTGCTGCTTCTCCGGCCGTACTGGTACATCCCGGAAGGCATGTTACATGGTATGGCGACGACACGCAGCGCTCAAGGGCCATTGCCATTTTAAATGCCCTTTTGGGCTCATGGGGCCGCCGTGGCGGATTTTACAATCCTGAAAAAGTTCATTTGCCCAAATACCCTTCACCAGCCTATCCAAAACCAAAACGGTCGTGGAAAGATGCCTATCCCGAAGGAAAATATAATTTGGTTACCGAGGTGCTTTCAACCGGAATTTGTGATGCCACCATTCCCAATCCCGATATGGACTGTCACTTGCGCGGATGGATGGTTTACGGTACCAACCTGATGGCATCGCTGCCCGATCAGAAAAAAACCATCGAGGCCATAAACAACCTCGATTTTCTTGTGGTTATCGACACCATGCCTATGGACATAGTACAGTTGGCCGATGTTGTTTTACCCGAGTGTACCTATCTTGAAAGATACGACGGTATCAGAACCTCTCCGCATCGCGAACCTTATATTGCTTTGCGTATGCCGGCCACCGAACCCAAATACGAAACCAAACCGGGCTGGTGGATTGCCAAAGAGATTGCCAAACGGCTGGGTCTCGGCGACTATTTTAATTTCGACACTTACGAAGAGGTGCTCGACTGGCAGCTGAAAAAAGTGGGTTCATCGCTTGAGGAGATGAAACGTATCGGAGTTAAAAAATTCGATCGCGAATTTGACGACCTCTATTTTTTACAAGACCTTGAAGATTTTGAGTTTAACACCAACACCGGTAAAATAGAACTCTATTCTACCGAACTGGAAATGGAAGGTTACGATCCGTTGCCGAAATACACCCACCACGAAGAGCCTGCCGACGGATATTACCGCTTAAATTACGGCCGGGCACCCATGCACACCTTTTCGCGTACATCAAACAACCATAATCTTTGGGATTTGATGAAAGAGAACAGTGTTTGGATAAACCCGAAGGTGGCAAAACTTTGGGACATCGAAAACGGGCAGTATATCTGGCTGAAAAATCAGGATGGTATTGTTACCGATTTTCCGGTAAGGGCAAGGGTAACCGAGCGAATACGATGGGATTCGGTTTATCTTGTTCACGGCTTTGGCCATACCAATAAAAAACTGCGTCGTGCTTACGGTCACGGTGCCAGCGATTCAAAACTCGTTAGTAAAGTTCATATGGACCCCATCATGGGAGGAACCGGAATGAGGGGCAATTTTGTTACATTTCTTAAAGAAAAACCCGGAAAGGAGGTTAACGCATGAGATACGCAATGGCGGTTGACACTAAAAAGTGTGTCGGATGTGGCGACTGTGTAGTTGCCTGTCAAACCGAAAACAATGTACCCCACGGATACTGCCGCGACTGGATTGTTGAAAACGTAGCCGGCACCTATCCCAAACTGGAAATAGAATTACGCTCCGAAAGATGTAATCACTGCGAAAATTCGCCTTGTGTCAGGTGTTGTCCCACCGGTGCAAGCCACATTGTTGACGGAGGGATTGTTTTGGTTACCCACGATGAATGTATCGGTTGCGGAGCCTGTATCGAGTCGTGCCCGTACGATGCGCGTTATCCCCATCCGGAAGGCTATGTTGACAAATGTACATTCTGCGTTCACCGGGTTTCCGACGGCGAAAATCCTGCCTGCGTGGATGTTTGTCCTACCAGCTGTCTTCATTTTGGCGATCTTGATGATCCCAACAGCGATGTTTCGAAGATTTTGAAAAACAGAAAATGGAAAGTATTGGCTCCCGAAGCAGGTACCAATCCACAATTATATTTTCTTACCTAATTAAAAAGTCAGGAAAATGAAAGAAGAATTATTTGTCAGCGGACGCAATATACCACACATCGACCCCTATCTTCATTTATGGACGTGGGAAATTCCACTCTATCTGTTTTTGGGGGGACTGGCGGCAGGCATACTCTTTTTTGCAGGATATTTTTACATCATGCACAAAGAGCGCGACATGACCGCAACCATTAAATGGGCACCCATGCTGGTTCCCTTTTTGCTGGTTATTGGTTTGGGAGCTTTATTCCTCGACCTTCATCACAAACTCTACTTTTGGCGTTTGTACACCATTATCCGGCTCGAATCGCCCATGTCGTGGGGAGCCTGGGTATTAATGGCCATCACACCGCTCTCCATTGTTTGGGCGGGAACTTATGTAAGGGAAGTTTTTCCCAACTTTAAATGGCCACTGGCACTGCTTAACGATTTTGAAACATTTGCCAAAAAATACAGAAAAGCCATGGCGTGGGTTATGATGATTCTGGCGGTTATTTTGGGTGTTTATACCGGAATCCTGTTGTCGGCATTTAATGCACGCCCTCTGTGGAACACCTCTATTTTAGGCCCTCTGTTTTTGGTATCGGGATTTTCAACCGGTTTGGCAGCCATTATTTGGATGTCGAAAAGCAAGTACGAGCGGAAAGTGCTTACGCGAATCGACCTGATCTTTGTTTTTGTGGAGCTGTTTTTTATCATCCACATGATTATGGGATTGCAAGCCGGTTCGCAGGCAGCCATCGAAGCTTCACAACTGTTTCTGGGCGGTGAGTTTACCGTTACATTCTGGATATTTGTGGTTTTGCTTGGATTGCTGTTTCCGGCTACACTGGAGATATTTGAACTCAGAGGATATCATGTACCGGGATGGCTTCCTTCTTTCCTGATATTGATGGGAGGACTGGTATTCCGTTTTGTAATTCTTGAAGCAGGCCAGATAACAAGGTATTTGTATTGATATTAAAACTTTGATATAATGAACAAACATCACAATCATACAGAGAAACCCCGGTATATAAATCCCTATTTCGGAGGGGTGTTGCTGGGGATATTGGTTATTATCACCTTTTACATTACAGGGCGCGGGCTTGGTGCCAGCGGAGCGGTTAAAAGCTCGGTGGTAACCGTTGTTGAAACCATTGCTCCCGAACATGCCGCTTCGAGCCCCTATTACAGTAAGTATATTCCCGAGGATAAATCACCCATGAACAACTGGCTGGTTTTCGAATCGCTGGGTGTGTTGCTCGGCGGGTTGCTTTCGGGTGTTATTTACGGAAGGGTTAAAAAATTCAGAACTGAACACGGCCCGAAGATTACCAGTAAAAAACGGTTGTTTTTTGCACTTGTGGGAGGCGCTTTGTTTGGAATCGGCAGTCAGTTTGGACGCGGATGTACCAGCGGAGCGGCATTGGTAGGCTCTGCTTCCTTTTCATTCGGAGGTGTAATTGTAATGCTTGGAATATTCGGAACAGGATATGCCGTTGCTTATTTATTCAGAAAACTGTGGATTTAATCTTATAATATAAAAACGATATGGGACCTTTAATACCAAACGATATTATTACCGGAGACTGGAACTTTGTTATTGCCCTTTTACTGGGAGTTGCCTTCGGTTTCATTCTTGAAGCTTCCGGTTTTTCCTCGTCGCGAAACCTTGCCGGTGTTTTTTACGGCTATAATTTTGTGGTTCTTCGCGTATTTTTTACCGCAGTAATAGTTGCCATGACAGGGCTGCTCTATTTCGATTATTTCGGATGGCTCGACCTGTCGAAAATATTTATCCTTCCAACTTTTGTAAGCCCCATGATTTTGGGTGCGGTGATAATGGGAATAGGATTTGTAATGGGAGGCTTTTGTCCGGGGACCAGTTTTACCGGCATTGCCATCGGCAAAATGGATGCGCTTGTTTTTGCCATCGGCCTGGCACTGGGAATTTTTATCTTCGGCGAAACTTATCCCTTATTTGAAGACTTCTTTAACAGCGGGAGCCTTGGCAACGTAACGCTTACCGATGTTACAGGCATACCGGCTGCCTGGTTTGCCATTGCCTTTACGGTTATTGCCCTTGCCGCTTTCTGGTTTACGGCAACCATCGAGAAAAAAGTAAGAAAAAATATTACAGAATATAAATTCTAATACCATGAATAAGAATTATCTGTTCCTCACCCTGCTGATGCTGCTTTTGGCAGTGGGCACGCTGTTTATTCATAAAGATGAAACTTTTGCCAATCAGCTAAAACCCGAAGAATTGTTGCGGGAGATAACGCAGCCGTCGAGGTATGTTACAACCGACCAGATTGCCAAAATGATTATCGAAAAAGATCCCACGCTGGAGCTTATAGATGTTCGTCCGGCCGATGAGTACAACAAGTTTTCGCTGCCCGATGCCGTTAATGTACCGCTAAAGGATATATTAACCCCCGAAGGTCAGGAAAATCTGGGCATTGAAGATATGTATGCTGTTTTTTACAGCAACGATGATATTATGGCCGATCAGGCATGGGTTATTTCCAAGCGTTTGGGATACAACAATATTTATGTGCTTAAGGGAGGTTTAAACCGTTGGGTGGAAACCATTATCCGGCCGGTTGAACCGCCGGAAACCGCATCGGAAACGGAATTTGAGTTGTACCAGTTCCGTAAGGCCGCCGGGGTTTATTTTACGGGTGGAACCCAAATTAACGATACCGGTGTTAAAAAAACCAAGGTTAAGGTACGAAGAAAGAAAAAAGCAAAAACCGCATCAGGAGGTTGTTAATCATATTTTAATTAGAAAGTTATGCATGTACACGAAAGAAACCCCAAGAGAACACTGATTACCATTTTGCTGTTTGCACTGGTAATTGTTTTTGGCTGGATAACCATGAAAAAGCCACGCTTTAAATATGCCTTAACACCTCAGCAAACCGTTGATATGGTTATTAATCATCAAGGGTGTTTTCATCCTTTTGAACTGGATAAAGCATTAAAAAGCAAATCGGGTGATGTGGTGCTGATTGATATTAGGAACAGTTTCGATTATGCCAAAGGCCATATTCCGAACGCACTTAATATTACCGCCACCAAACTGTTGGAAGAGGAAAACATCAAACAGCTTGATAATTGGAAAAAGAACAGCGTAAAGGTTGTTTTTTACCACGACGATCAGTTACAGGCCAACGGTACCTGGATGTTGTTCAGACAAATTGGTTACAGTAATGCTTATGTGCTGCTTGGCGGATATGAGTATTATACCCTGAATAAAAATAACCTGACCAAAGAAAAAGGTACCTGTTTAAAGGGATCGCCCAGATATGATTTTGCCGAAGTGGCTAAAAAATCAGCCAGTGCTGATGCCGGAGCCGCACCACAGGTAAAGAAAAAAGTAAAAATACGTCGTAAGAAAAAAGCCAAAACGGCTTCGGGAGGTTGTTAAACAAACTGATGATAATCGTTTGGCATTTGAAATTATTTTTTACTTTTGCAGCCCGTTGTTAAAACGATGGGCCCGAGTGGCGGAATTGGTAGACGCGCTGGTCTCAAAAACCAGTGAGGTAACACTCGTGCCGGTTCGATCCCGGCCTCGGGTACAATAATTATAAACCCTGAATCCAGTTGATGTGTTCAGGGTTTTTTCTTTTTCCGGCTGCTTTAATTTTCTGTACCCAAAGAGAACAAAACATTACCGTTCGTAATTTCTTGGATATTAGTTGCAGAACGAACAATGGTAATTTTCGATTTGTTTAAACTTTTCCCCTGTTTGTCGTTAAACAGTAATAACGACTGTTTATCGGTGGCAATAAATGTAAAATGTTTACGGGCGGCTTCCGTTTCAATAACGTTTTTGTTTTTAATAAAAACCGAAAGCTGATCCAACACAACATTAGGGGCTAATTGCATTGCCTGAAATATTTTGCCGTTGGTAAAGTAATGGTCGCCGGTTAGTGCAATGCTTTCGCCGAAACTTGTTAATAAAGCGCCTTTTTTCAAGGCATTATCAATTGCATTCCGTAATACGGAATTATTAACAAAAACCTTAAAGTAACGTTTGTCCATAGCCGGAAAAACAACGATTTCGGCATTTTCGATGGTAATAATATCCGTTTTTTTAAGTTTCTGACCTGTTGTGAAATTTAAAACATGAACCGCCATTATTTCATTTTGGTAAAATGTTTTTTTAATGAGCTGCTCATTTTTAGATGTTTGCTTTACCCCGATAATAACAACATATCCCTTTAACCTGATTTGGGAATTTACTATGGCAGCCGTAACCACGTCGTTTACGGGCGTATTGGTTCCGGAAACCAGAAACAGTCCGCGGCCGTTGTTTTTTAACCCGTTGCTGTTTGTAGTTGACGAGCATCCGTTAAATGCAATTGATAATAGTAAAAAAACATAATAAATCAGATATTTCGATTTCATATAACTATTTGTTAAATAATACTTTTAAAATTTCATTGGCTTCTTTGTAATTTCCGTGCCGCACTCTTCCGGCCCACTGTTTTAACAAAATAAAACGGGCAACAGGTAAAAAATGTTTGAAATATTTTTTATAAAACATCAGATAACCTGAGTACAAGAACTTTTTGTTAATGTTAAAGGTTGATTTGGAAATCAGTTTACTTCCCGTAGAAACTCCCTGCTTGTGATAAACAACACTTTGTGGGCAAACCATGTTTTTGAAACCGGCATTTTTTGCTGCAAAGCTCCAGTCGATATCTTCGTAGTATAGAAAATATTCTTCGGGCATTAATCCGATATGCGAAACGAGGGATATATGGAAAAACATGGAAGCACCAACAATGTAATCCGCTTTAGGAATTGATTTGTCGTACTGCCCCCGGTCTTCTTCACCCATTCCTGTTAATATTGAATAACCGTTCCATTTATTAAATGTTCCGCCCACATTTTGAATTATCTTTCGGTTTTCATAATCCAAAATTTTAGAACCGACAAAACCAATTTTACCTGTCTTACTGTTTTCGCGATAGCAATCAACCAGCTTTTCCAACGTATTGTCCAAAATTACCGTATCGCTGTTTAGCAACCATATAAATTCACCATCGTTATTGGCGAGCACCCTGTTTATTGCTATGTTATTGGCAAACGCAAAACCGTTATTATTTTTTTCTTGTATTAAATCACATTTGAGGTTACCATTATTCAATATCCGGTTATTGATTTTATTAACCGAATCGTTGATATTTTGAATATCCACAATTAAAACCCTGAAATTGGTATATCGGCTTTTTGTTAACGAATCGAGGCACTCCAGCGTATCGTCGGGAGTACCGTAATTAACAAGAATAATATAAACTTTTCCCCTGTTCATTTAATAGGCTGCCTTATCCCCTTTCAAAATATTAACAACGGTGAGGTAAACAATTTTTAAGTCCAGGCTGAACGACCAGTTTTCGATATAATACAAATCGAGTTTAATACGCTCTTTAATATCTCTTATGCGTTTTATTTCGCCCCGTTTTCCTCTTACCTGAGCATATCCGGTAATTCCGGGTTTAACGGCATGACGGATCATAAACTTTTTTACCAGTTCTTTGTATTCGTCGGTATGGCTTAACATGTGGGGGCGCGGGCCGACCACCGACATGTTTCCTGCTAAAACATTAAAAAACTGAGGTAGTTCGTCAATACTGGTTTTGCGAAGCAGTTTTCCGGTTGTGGTAATTCTGTCATCATTTTTTGTGGCCTGTTTCAAATGAGCATCGCTGTTTTTTTTCATTGTTCTGAACTTGACCATCCTGAAAGGTTTGTTATTAAGTCCTGTTCTTTGCTGAATAAAAAAGACACTCCCTTTATCGCCCCATAAAAGGTTTAACAGTGCAATTAAAGGAATCATCCACGACAGAACCGCAACAATAATCACCAGCGAAAGCATAACATCAAACGACCTTTTCATCCACCGGTTGTACCAATAGCTTAACGGTCCGCGTTGAACTTTTAAAACAGGTATCGAGTCGTAATTAACCAGTTTTACACTCATAAATGAAAAATCGGAAACATAGGGTACGATTCTGATTTTAACGGCGTATTTACTAACGATGGAAGCAATGATTTTAAAAATACTATCGTCAACTTCATTGGATATGAGGTATATTTCGTTAATCATGTTTTCAGCAACAAAACTTTCCAGTTCATTGTAGGTTCCGGCTACCTCTTTTTTATTGGACGGCTCGAATGTAAAAAACCCCTTAAACCTGTATCCCGACCAAGGGGTGCGCAAAAAAAAGTTTTTTAATTCGTTGGCGGTTTCGTTGTTTCCTACGATGACCACATTGCGGTAGTTGTATCCGGCCTTACGGTATAACAACAGTATGAAATATAGCGAAAACCGCCATGCCAGCAGCGCCGTTAATAATACCGGAAAGAGATATTTAATTTGATATCGCGGCAGATAGTTAAACGTAAGCACCTGAAAATAGAGCAGAAAGAGCGGAAGTAAAAAGATTACACTTTTCAGGTAGGTGAAGAGGATATATTTTTTACCTAAAACACGATCGATTTTATAGGGTTTGAAAATGGAGATGGTAATGATCCAGGCAAAATTGATGTAGATATAAAAAATCAGGGCATTGGTTTGCCTGCATACAGGCCCGAAGTGAAAAATATAACAGTAATAAACGTTAAACAGCAGATTTAAAATAATGAAATCACCGATGGCTGCAATGGTTGATATGTATTTTGAGTATCGCAATGTTTAGTCAGTTTTTTGCATTAATGTTAAATATTGACCAACTATTTTATCCATGTTGTAATCTTCACGCAATTTATTCAAATTATTGCTAATCCATTCCGGTTTAGACGATTTTTTAAAACCGCGTTCAATAATTTCGGTTACAGTTTCGGCGTTTTTAAAGTAAAGAGCATCGTTTCCCGTTACCGAACGGTTAAATTTATTGTCGTGGGCACAAATTACCGCCGAGGCTGCCATGGCTTCCAAAAGCGACGGGTTGGTGCCGCCTGCACTGTGTCCGTGAAAATAGAGTGCGGAGAAATGACGTAAATTATCCAATACCGATTTATCGTATATCCGCCCTAAAAAACGGATTCTTTCGTCGTGATACTTTTTTTGCAGATATTTACCGTAACGGTTGTTGTAATCGCCAATAATAACAAGTGGCCGGGAGGTTTTCGAGCCGATTAAACCTTGTATTACCGTTTCCGGATTGTTGTCGGGCTGAAAGCGCGCAATAAGCAGGTAATAATTATTTTTTTCGAGGTTAAACCGCTTTAAAACCGACTCATCGGGATTATTGAAAATTGTTGCCGGATAGGGAATAAAAACGGAGTTGATTGCATATTTTTTGTCAAGATAATGTTTAACGGGTTTTGAATCGGCAATAACCCAACGGCTGTATTTAACGGCAAGCTTTTCGGCATGTTTTAAAAACAGCGATAAAAATCCTTTGTATTTTTCGCGTTGCCATTCCATACCGTCCATGTTGTAGATAATTTTTGCGGTTTTGGGTAACAGCCGGGCCCACACCGAACTGGTGGTATATCCCAGTTGAAGGATTACATCAAAGTTTTGTTTTCGGGCATGGATAACACACAACAGGTCGTATAAAAACTGGCTGGCAAGCCCTATATTTTTAGGGTCCCATTTTCTGACAATTTTAACACCGTTAAATTTGTCGTTTTTGTACGGATGATAATGAGAGCTGTAAACCGTTATTTGGTGCCCCTGTTTTGCCAGCTGCTGCGAAAGCTGTTCAGCCCACTGCTCAAATCCTCCATATTGGTTGGGGATGCCGCGCGTACCGAGAATGGCGATTTTCAGTTTCATCATTAAAAAAGTCGGTTTAATAGTTTTTTAGGATTACAAATAACTGCCGCTGCTAAATAAAGGCTCTTTAACAAGCTGTTGCCGGAAATTAAAAACCTGCGATAGTTCAGCATAAAACAATAATATAATTTAACGGATAACCAACTTGTTGAGGTGTTAAAAATTTCATCGCGCAGTTCAAATGTTTTTTTTATGGTTTGAAATTTAATATTGCTTCCTGCACTTTCGGCATGAATGCGCATTTTTACGAGAGGCTCTTTAATATTTGCAAACTTATGACCATTTTTAATCATACGGGCAAAAATTTCATAATCTTCTGCCAATACATTTTCCTGATTGTATTTGTATTGTTTAAAAACGGAGCTTTTAACCATTACGGCAGGATGTTGAACCCCGTGATCACCTTTACGGTACTCTTTTGCTATTTCGTTATGGTGTTCCGGAAAGTTTGAAATCATCAGCTCTTTTCCGGTCTTATCGTTAAAATATATTACGTTGCTTCCCAATACGTCCACTTCCCGGTTTTTTTCCAAAAACCCGAACTGTAAAGCAATTCGGTTTTTAAGCATGATATCATCGGGGTCGATGCGTAAAATATATTTTCCGGTTGCAGCTTCAATTCCGCTGTTCAAAGCATGGCAAAAACCTCTGTTTTTTTCAAAACGGATTAATTTTAAATATGGCAGCTCCGAATATTTACCAATGATACTGAGTGAATTATCGGAGGAACCGTCATCAATTAAAATCAATTCTTTGGGCAAAACAGTTGAAGCCCGAATGCTGTTAAAAAAGTCATCAAGGTAACGGCCGTTATTATAATTGGCAGCAACAATCGAAACATTTACTGTTTTTTTATCCATTATCAGCCCCTCCTGTAATAAATATATTTTTTAACAGAATCCTGTATAATTGCGAAGCCAAACAGATTTTTGCAGCCTGAAAATTAATAATCCTAACATTACTGCATACTTTCATCCATCTGTTTAACACCACTTTTGATAATAGAGCCTGATTGTAAACTTTATTTTTGTTATTGTGAAAAACTATTTTTAATAACCATTTCTCTATTTCCAATAATACCTCGTGATTGGTAATAATCGCTCCCTCCCGAATAAGCAAATGAATATCGAGCTCCCGGTCGGTTGTATCGATTCCCAGGTCGCGAAACATTATTTCAAAAACCTTTTTTTCTTTATCTCTTCTTTCGTCATTATGTTTTTTTGTAACGCCACCTTTATGTATCCGGTAGTTTATTAGGTATTTCGGCAGGTTCCGTGCTTTAAACTTTTTCAATATCTGATACCAGATAAGATAATCTTCCAAAATATCGAACCCTTTTGTAAAGGAGAGGTTGTTGAAACAATTTTTGCGGTACAAAACAGCCGACTGCAAAAAATAATTTTTAAACAAAAACCATGATGGAATCGTTTCGGGAGAAGCCGGTAATTTCCATTTTCCGTTTAATTTATTTCCGTTTTCATCAATAAATTTAACCCATGAACCCACCATTCCGAATTCTTTGTTCTTTTTAAGAAAATCAATTTGTATTTTAAATTTGTCGGGTGCAGCAACATCATCTGCATCCAGCATACCAATAAACTCACCCTTTGATTCGGATATTCCTCTGTTACGCGTATAAACAATACCTTTGTTAGCATCGTTTTTAAAATAGTTGATACGTTTATCGTTAAACGATTGAATAATTTGCCTGCTGTTATCAGTTGATCCGTCATCAATAATAATCAGTTCAAAATCATTAAACGACTGATTCAGTATGCTTTGTATTGCCTCGGCAATAAACATTTGCGCATTGTAAACAGGTATAATAACAGATAGAGAAGGTGAAGTCATTAAAATTTTCAATTAATAATGCAGACAGACTTATTAAATAATAAAAACAAATATAAGTGAAAACGGGGGAATTAAT
>CAYNVN010000090.1:0-4929 GCA_964400655.1 uncultured Lentimicrobiaceae bacterium | reverse complement strand
CACTTTGGTCGAAATGGTGGAGCTTTGACGAGATATTCGGAAATTATTACGATTGGCTGGCTGCCTTTAACAAACCGGTTGTTGTAACCGAGTTTGGCAGCCTTGCCGTAGGAGGTGAGCGCGATAAATGGTACGAACAGGCACTTATCAATATTCCCCAAAAATACCCTTCGTTAAAAGCTCTGCTTTTTTACAACAATGATAACGACAATACCACCTTGAGTAAATCGCTGGTTTGGAGCATCAATAACGACTCACTTACCATAAACGCCATTAAACGGGCGGTAAAAACGTGGTGATTAAATTGATTAAAGGTTTCTTTGAAGGTTCAAAGTTTGAAGTTTGAACCGCGAAGACGCGAAGGCGCGAGGGAAACCTTTTCGGTTGCTGGTTGCTTGATGCTGCCTGCCCGAATGTTCTGATAAGAACAGGCGGGGTTGCTTGGTGCTTGTTGGTCGGTTTAAGGTTTGGAGGATTTGAGGTTTAAATGTTTAGAGGTTCAAAAGTTCAGAAGTTGGGAAGTTGAGAAGTTGGGAATTGGTTGCTGGGTGCTGGGTTGCTTGTTGTTACCCCTCCCGCATGACCCATCGTCATCCCGAAGGAGGCACGACTGAGGCCCGCCCGAACGTACCGTTCGGTACGGGCGGGGGTCTCCTGAGGGCCATCCTGCCCCTCAAGCAAAAGGTAATCCAGTCATAGAAGGGGATTCCCGCCTGCCGGCAGGGCAGGCCCGCCTGCTTATGCATTCGGGCAGGCCTCCTCCTTCGTCGTCGGAATGACGCGTGAGCGGAAATCGTTCATTGCGGGGGATTTCTCGGTCGTTCCTCCCTCGAAATGACGGACTAATAAATGAACGATGAGGTTTTAACTCCAGGCACTCCAAACTTCAAGTACTTTAAGCACTCAGGGTATATACAAATATTTTGAGCCGGTAAAAAGGGTTTCGACCATCTGTCCGTAAACATCAAGATGTTTTTTGGCTATCTCGGGCCAAAGCAGGGTTGCTTTGTTCGATTTCAGATTTTCCTTTAATCCGTTATAAAACGTATCATCGGTTAACAATTTGATCAGTGCATCTTTGTATTCCTCATCGGTTTCGGCAATAACACCGCCTTTAACCGTTTCGTTCCAATTTACAAAACTTTTCAGGGGCGACATAACAACCGGCACATTAAAAGCCGTACTCTGCGCAAGAATACCACTTTGAGCTCCAATTTCGTACGGCAATGCCAGCACATCGGCAGCGCTCATAATGGTGTCGAAGGTTTGTTGCGGAAACTGACCCGACAGCACCATAATTTTATCAATGGCAGTTGAACTGTTTATCAAATCGAAAAAATAACGACGATACTCGCCAAATTCCAGTCCGCGCATTTTTCCGGTTACCAACAAAACCACATTTTCCAGCTCGTCGGCAATTTCTGGAAAAATTTTAACAATCCTGTGAAACCCTTTGGAAGGCCGGAAATAACCCGTTAAAAGAATTACTTTTTTTCCTTCAAGTCCCAATATTTTTTTTGCGTTTTCCACACGATTGACCTTTCTGATGCCATGCGGAATAACAAAATATTTATCCTTGTTTTTGGGAAAGTGAGCCGCAAGCGTCTCTTTTTGATACTCCTCATGTACAATAACGGCCGAGCTGGTGGAGGTGATTCCTTCCAGAATGATTTGCTGTGTACGGTCCATATCCTCATACAGGGTGTGCAGCGTTGTAACCGCAGGCAACCGTGCAATTTTACAACGGTACAAAAAATCAAGCAGTTGCACCCCGCTCTCGGAGCCGTAAAGATTATATTCGTGCTGAATGTTAATTACGTCGGGAGTAAGTTTTGATGTAATATGAAAAAGCCTGGTGGCAATATCGTTATCCAGGGGCGAATATACCGGAAACACATTGTCGCCTTTTGCACCATTCTGACTCACGATAATTACTTCATGATTTTGATGCTGAACGGCTTCCGACAAATATTTGGTATAAGATGCAATACCGCATTCGATGGGCGGATAGGTTGAAACATAACAAACACGCATAGTTCTCAATTATTGTTTGCTACAAATTTGAGTATTTTTTTTACCAATTCCAATTATTGGGAGAACAAATACAACGGCGAAAATGCTACATCCACCGTTTTTTGTGGAAAAAGAAGACCAGTAAAATGGCTGCCACAAACATAATTCCCATTAAAACCCAAAAAGCGAAAGGGTTTTCCTGAAGCGGAAGCAATACGTTCATCCCGTAAAGACTGGTAACAAATGTCAGCGGAAGAACAATCGACGAAATCAGCGTAAGGGTTTTCATGATTTCGTTGGTTTTATTGGTCTGCATGGAGTCGAAGGTTACCGACAAACCCTCGATAAGTTCGGCATAATCTTCGGTCATGTCCCAAATTTTATTGTAATAGTCGAGTATGTTACCCCAGTAATCTTCCATGTTATCGGCATAGCCTTTAATACCCCCCGATTCAAACTTATTAAACACCCTAAGCTGAGGCTTGAACATGGTATTTAAAACAATGATATTTTTTCGGGTTATAGACATCCTGCCGATGATACGCTCGGGATGGATATTAAACATTTCGCGGTTAAGCAGTTCAAGCTCCAAGCCCATTTTACGCATGATAAAAACCGATTCGGTCATTAGGCGTTCGAGCAGCGCATAAAGCAGCGCATCGGAGGTGGCCACTTCAAAATCCTCTTCATTTTTTTCCTGCTCTTTTGCCTCTTCAAACAGCTTATCCACCGCCCAGTGCGATTTACCAACGGAAATTATATAATCTTCGCCCCAAAACAGTTTTACCTCTTTCGGTTTAATAAACCGGTTCTGGCTGTCGAACTTAGGGAAATGAAGAATCAGGAAATAGTAATCGTCGTAAACGTCAATTTTCGGGCGCTGGTTGGTCTGCCGGCAATCTTCAATATCAAGAGGGTGAAAATGAAAGGTGTTTAAAAGAAATTCAAAATCTTCATTGGTTGGGCTGCCAACATGATACCATTTCAGTCGTCCTCCTAATTTTACAGTTTCTATCATAGGTTTATCTCCTATGTTTTTATGAATATTGCCGTCAGTAATATTCCATCCGTTAACGTTTAATTTATCTGCTGCCAAAAGTAATGAAAAGTATGTAAAATTCGCAGCCGGTTAAAAGATTATTCACAAACCGTTACAAACAGCATATTTCCGGTTGGTTTTAATGGCAAAAAAACCTGACAAAAAGTTACTGATTTTCCGTGATTTCAATTTTTACCAGTCCGTTATCCAATGTACCAATCCAAACGTTTCCTTTTTGATCGGCAGCAACACAGGTTACCCTGTTTTCGGGCAATCCGTGGTTGGCATTATAGGTATACCAGTTTGAGCCGTCAAATTCCGATGCGCCGTATTTGGTGGCAAACCAGTAATGGCCGCGGGCATCCTGTGTAATATCTTCAACCTGATTGTAAACCAGCCCGTTGTCGGTAGTGATATAATCAATCGAATCATTTTCCAAAACAAATACACCTCCCAGGGTGCCTCCCCAAATCCTGTTGTCATTATCAACATATAGTTTAAATATATAATCAAACAGGGCATCCGACGAAAGGTAAGACTTCCAAACATTTCCGTTCAGGCTCGACATGCCAAACTCGGTACCGAACCATTTTACATTGTCACCGTCAACCGCCACACTTCTAACAATGTTATGAATTAATGTTGAGTCGCCCTTTTTAACATAATAGGTCCATTCGTTATTTTTATCCAGCACCGAAACGCCGTTTCCTGTGGCAAACCAAATCAAATTGGGGCCTTCAAAAGCAACATCATACACCTGGTTATATCCCAAACCGTTTTCTGTTGTGAAATTACTCCAAACGCTATCATTTAAAGCCGAAACACCGTAATCGGTAGCAAACCACTTGCTATTGGCATGCGATACTTTTACTTTGTTAATGTTATGATAAATCAGTCCGTCGGCCTTTTGATAGTTGGTAAAGGTATGCCCGTCGAAAACCGAAACACCAAACCGGGTTCCTATCCATAAATTATTGTTTTCGTCTGTTGCCAGCGACATGATTTCGTTGCTTACCAAACCGTCTTTCGTGGTGTAAACGGTAAATTTTTCACGTGCGGGAGGAGGATTGTCTTTGTTACAGGCACCAAATATTATCGCAACAAAAAACAGGGCAACACCAACGGTAATATTTGAATAAACTAATCTTCTCATGTAATGCTCAGGTTCATTTTTATACGCGACACAACCATATCAATGGCCACTTTATTTTTTCCGCCTTGCGGGATAATTACATCTGCATACAGTTTAGTAGGCTCAATAAATTGTTGGTGCATGGGTTTAACAAAACGTTCGTAATGGGTAAGCGCATCGTTGTAATTACGACCTCTCTCCTGAATATCCCTCCGGATGATACGCATAAGCCGGTCGTCGCCGTCGGTATCAACAAAAAGTTTGATATCGAGCATGTTTCGCAGGGTTTCGTTGGTAAAAATCAATATACCTTCAACAATAAGTACGGGATGCGGTTCGATGGGAATATGCTCTTTTGCCCTTGCACAGGTAACATACGAATAGATGGGCATGGGAACCGTTTCGCCGTTTTGAAGCCGGTTTATATGTTCATTTAGCAAATCAAATTCAATCGAATTGGGATGGTCGAAATTTATTTTTTCCTTTTCTTCCTGCGATAAATGACCGTTATCGTAATAATACGAATCCTGCGAAACAACAGCTACCGCATGAGACGGCAACTCCTCAACAATTTTTTTAACCACCGTTGTTTTTCCCGAACCGCTGCCTCCGGCAATTCCAATAATAAGCATATTGCGTTATTTACTTTTTTGCGCTCAAATGTACGATAAAAATAAAAAGTATTTGCTTATAAAACACCACAGCCCGCAAAACTCAAAAAAACGAATCTTACTTATTCCTCTTT
>CAYNVN010000089.1:0-19659 GCA_964400655.1 uncultured Lentimicrobiaceae bacterium | reverse complement strand
AATATCTCTGGACGGTGGCAATACATGGAAAACACTATATACCCACGATCACTCAACCACCGGCACATGGTTTAATGTGGAGATAGATTTGAATTTTAACAAATCAGATGCCGTGCAATTTAGATTTAAAGCAAATTCAATTTATGACTATGGTACAGACAACTCAGGTATTGACGACTTTACCATTGAAGAAACGCAAGCACCGCCGGTACCTCTTTCGGACTGGGCGGTTTACATCGGAGTTTTCTTTATTTTAGGATTCCTTGTTATAGGATACAGAAAAAAACTTGCTTAATTATACTTATTACTTAATAAGTAATAAGGAGAGGTTGCCAAAATCGGCAACCTCTTTTTTTTTATTTTTACAGCAGAAATATTATCTGTAATCGATGCTGTCAACCAAAACAACATATTTTAAATTGTTCTTTGTGCTTTTATTCACAATACCATCAACTTATAATGTGTTCTCACAAATTGTTACCAATTATAGTAAACTAAAAAGATATGCTAATGAAAAATACGCCATCGAAAACATACAAAAACAACAGTTAAAGCAGTTCTACAAAGCAAAAGGTTACATATTAAAAAGAGACAGTGCCGGAGTTACAATCGAACTTCAATTTATTGACAAAAGGGGGTTTCCTGAATACTATATTGCCGATAATGCCAATTCGGCTAAAACCATATCCACCGACAAAGTATATAGCGGTGGCGGAGCGGGATTATCGTTAGACGGCTCAGGGGTAACGCCCCGCGAATGGGATGCCGGACGCGTAAGAACCACACACCAGGAGTTTGGAGGAAGGGTAACCTGTTTCGACGGATCGGGCAGCCATTACCACTCTACCCATGTGGCAGGAACCATTATGGCTTCGGGTGTTAAAGCCGCCGCAAAAGGCATGGCCCCGGCAGCTTCGTTACGGGATTTCGACTGGAATTACGATGATGCCGAAATGGCTTCAGAAGCAGCCATAGGCGCATTAATAAGCAATCACTCTTACGGTTATTTACGAGGATGGAGCGGGTCAACCTGGTGGGGAGATACAACTGTTAGCAACGCTGAAGATTACAAATTCGGCTTCTATGACGAAACTTCACAAAGCTGGGATATGATCGCTTATGATGCTCCCTATTATCTGATTGTTAAATCAGCCGGAAACGACAGAGATGACACCGGAACCGGACATGACCCGGATGGCCCGTGGGACTGTATTGACCAGCTTGGCATTTCAAAGAACATACTAACAGTAGGTGCAGTAAACGATATAACCGCAGGTTATTCGCAACCCTCCGATGTGGTATTAACGGGTTTTAGTTCATGCGGCCCTGCCGACGACGGAAGAGTAAAACCCGATATCGTTGCAAACGGAAGCAGCTTATATTCCACCTATAACGCCAGCGACGCAAGCTATGCCAGCTTAAGCGGAACCTCCATGTCGGCACCATCGGTAACAGGATCGGCAGCACTGTTAATACAACAATACCACAATACTTTCGGCAACCATATGCGATCGGCAACCCTTAAAGCGTTAATTATAAACACTGCCGACGAGGCAGGCAATAACGACGGACCCGATTATGAATACGGCTGGGGGTTAATGAACACAAAAAACGCCGCCCTCAAAATTGCCGAAGACGATACAACCGATGTAATTTATGAAGGTGTGCTTAATGACGGTGATTCCATGATCAGGTACATTACATTAACCGATACAACTTCGTTAAGGGCCACACTTGTATGGACCGATCCGCCCGGACAAATTCCGGATGCAGCCGTTGACCCGCCCGATACCATTCTTGTTAACGATTTAAACCTTACCTTAACCGATACCAACACATCAACCGTTTATTATCCCTGGAAACTCGACAAAGACAACCCGTCGGATGCTGCAACAAAAGGTATAAACGGAGTTGACAATGTAGAACAGATTGATATTTCAACACCCGATTCGGGCCACGTGTTTATGATTAAAATCAGTCACACCGGAAACCTGCAAAACGGAAGACAGGCATATTCACTGGTTTTATCAGGTGACATCAGTAATCACCAGGCACCATCATCCGATTTCTATGCTTCAATAACATCAGCCCGCATAGGTCAGGAGGTTGATTTCTTTAATGCCTCTTACAATGTTGACACCTCAAGAAGATGGACATTTACACCTGATACCATAGCCTATTTAAACGGAACGGACTCTGCCTCAAACAACCCGTGCGTTAAGTTTCTTTCTGCCGGTAGTTATACCGTAACGCTTTACGTTCAAAACGGTTACGGTAACAGTACCAAAATTAAAACCGACTATATTACCGTAGGAGAAGACCCTTCGGGTTATTGTGAGGCTTATTCCCACGATCCATGGGGATATATCAGTCATGTAAAATTTTGTAATATCGACAAAACATCAACCTACACCAATATTGGAGACAGCGACCCCAACGATAAATATTATGAAGACTTTACGACGGTTTCAACAAAAGTTGCTTTGGGTCAAAATCATAAACTGACGGTTACCAATAGCGTTACCGACCCAACCTATTCCCCATACATGGATATTTTTGTATGGATTGACTGGAATCGTGACGGTGATTTTTGGGATGATAACGAGAACGTTGTTGAAAGTTACGATGGCGGGGGTGGCGGAAGTTTTTCAATTGATATACCGGAAGATGCCCAATTGGGAAATACCCGTATGAGAATAAGAACCCACTATTACAACGACTTTGGCACCTACCCGTGCAGCAACACCGATTTTGGTGAAGTTGAAGATTATACCATAGAAATAAAGGATGTTTCTCCCGTTGTATGGACGGGCAGCATTGATTCGTTATGGAATAAAGCAGGCAACTGGGATACAGGTTCGATACCCGATATTACCTCCGATGTAACCATTCCGTCATCTGTAACCGTTTTACCATACATTTCAGCCGGCGACACGGTTCAATGTAATTCTCTTAAACTTGAAACCGGAACCAAAATAACCGTTGATGGCAAAATAAGTATTTACGGGAAACAATAAAGCGGTTTAATCATGGTTTAAAAAACAGGTTTACTGTAAAAAATCAGCTTTACTTCGGCACCTTTCTTTTCCCTGTTTTTCACTTCCACTTTACCACTGTGGGCATCCATAATAAGTTTAACAGCCGAAAGCGACAACCCCTTCCCTTCCTGGTGGGCAACATCTCCCGTACCAAAAACCTGAAAAAGTCTTTCAAGTGCCTCATCCGAAAATCCTTTACCTTCATCGACAACAACAAAAGAAACCTGCCCGTCGCCACTAACAACAGCAACATTTACAAATGTTTCATCCAAAGAAAACCGCAATGCATTATCCAATATCATAATAATGGCTTTTCGTATTAATTCCGATTCAGCCATAATTAACGGATCCGAAATATTTCGTTCAAAAACAATACGGGAAATATCAACATTGTCATCTTCCATCTCCACAAGTGCCGATTCTACAATATGATTTGCCGACACAGGCAGCAGGTCAAGTTCATATTTATTTACTTTTAAACTTGTAATTAAAAGTGCCAAATCGGAAAACTTAACCAGTCGTTTTGAAACGGTTTGCAAATACTCAAGATATTGTTTTTGTTCTTCTCCCATATCGGTTTGATTCAACAAATGGGTAAGTCCGATGATACCGCTAAGGGGTGTTTTTAGCTCGTGACTTATAATGGACAGAAACTCGCTTTTTGTTTTATCAAGCTGATTGAGCATTTTATTGGCTTCGTTAAGCTGTTCGGTACGTTCGCGCACTTTTTCTTCGAGGGTTTCATTAACCCTTTCCAACGCTCTTTGCTGCTCTCTAATCAAAATATGAGTATGTACCCTTGCCAATAGTTCTTTAGCATTAAAGGGTTTGGTTATATAATCCTGTCCGCCAATATCAAACCCCTTAATAATGCTATCCATGTCGGCTTTAGCCGTAAGAAAAATAACGGGAATATCGGAGGTAACGGGTGAGCTTTTCAGCCGTTTACAAACCTCATACCCATCCATTTCCGGCATCATAATATCAAGCAAAATCAGATGAAACTCCTGAACAGTTACAATGGACAGGGCCTCTTCACCCGATTGTGCCCAGGCAATTTGATAATCTTCCTGCGAGAGAATATTCCCCAAAATCTGGATGTTTTTGGAAACATCGTCAACAATTAAAATTTTGTAATCTTTATTGGGCTTCATCAGTATTTAGTTTATTGAATTAAACAATGTTTTAAACAGACTTAACAGATGCTTTATTTTTTCAACATCAAAGCTTTCGGAAGCATCTTTAAGCTCTTTTCCCAGTTTTTTTAACTTTTTAAAATCATGCTTATCGGCATAATTTATAATATCCTCTGCGCAGGCCAGGATATCTTTTATGATATGGCCATCTTTCATAGCGATGCACCTTTCGGCAAATTTCAGTTTAAAATCGGATTTGACAATTTTAGCCATTTCGGTTTTTCCGATATCGGCACGATGAAGAGCATAATTATTACCAGTGCCAAACTTTTTATCAACATCCTTACTCTTTTTATTTACAGTTTTAATATTACCCTCAAAAATTTTTACCCCGGGTAATTTAATAACAAACTCTGTTCCTTTACCCTGCTCGCTTTTCATCGAGATAGTGCCATTCATAATTTCAACGAGCCTTTTAGTAATGCTGAGGCCCAATCCTGTTCCGGGATATTTACCCCCATCGTTTCGAACAAATGCAACAAAAACATCTTCCTGTTTTTCAACCGGTATTCCCACACCCGAATCGGCAACAGTAATAGCAAGGTTCATTTCATTTTTTGTTTCGGATACAACATCCACTTTAAACTTAACGAAACCATTGTCGGTAAATTTTACGGCATTTCCAATGAGGTTAAACATAATTTGCCGGATGCGTGTTTCATCAAGATATATAAGTTTTGAAATGGAAGGATGTGTTTCAACTACAAAGTCAAGTCCTTTTTCCTGAACACTTAAAGTAAATATTTTACTAATATCATTAACAATATTTTTCAGTGAAACCGGTTCAAAGTGTAATTCAATTTTCCCTGCCTGTATCTTCGACAGGTCAAGAATATCATTAATCAGAGCCAAAAGGCTCCGGCCACTGGAGCGTATTGCCTGAACGAACTGCATCTGCGAATTATCTTTAACCATTCCCGAAAGCAATTCGGTAAAACCGATAATTGCATTTAACGGGGTTCGTATTTCGTGACTGATATTGGCCAAAAATTCACTCTTGGTTTCGTAGGCTTTTTCCAGCTCCATTCTGGCCTTAAGCAGTTTAACATTGTTTTTTATCAGTTCATCGTTAATGGCACGCAACTTCTTTTCTTTCTCTTTCAACTCAATTTCGGCAAGTTTACGTTTGGTAATATCCTCAACAATACCTTCGTAATAAACCGGATTACCATTTGAATCATGAACGATCCATATACTTTCATTCACAAAAATTTTGGAACCGTCACCTTTAAACCATGTATCTTCCCTACCGGTAACAATTTTATGTTGATCAACAAGAGCAAGCAATTTCTGTCTGTCGGGTTTTTCTATATTTAAATCAATTTTTTGCAAATCTTCCCATGTGATTCCTATCATATTAAGCAGGGTTTTGTTTGCAAACAAAACCCTGCCGTCTTTTGTGGTACGGTACATCCCGATTGTTGCATTTTCAACAATACTCATATATTTGGATCGGCTTTCGGTAAGTTCGCGGTTTAGTTCGGTAAGTTTTTCTTTCTGTTTTGTTATCTCTTTGTTTTTAAATTGAAGCAAAAAATTATTCTCCCTGTTTTGTTTTTCTCTTATCCTAATAAAAATAATAATCACCACAGCAATTAAAAAGAGAAAGAAAGTGATGATGATTACCAGATACTTATTACTACGTTCTTCTTTTAACTTCAGTTCATTTTGAGCATTTTTAAGTTTAAGCACCTGATTTTCTTTTTCTTTTTCACGGGTGTCGTACTTAATTTCAAGGTTGTTTAATGTTTTGGCGTTTTGCTCATTAAAAATCTTATCCTTTAATAAAATGTACTTATTAAGATAGAGGTATGCCGAGTCGGCTTTGTGCAGATTATAGAAACCTTCCGATAATAAATGGAGCGACTCCATGGCCTCAACGTTAAGCCCGCTGTTTTGTGCAATTTGATATGCTTTACGGGCATAATTAATGGCATCGTAATAATTTTTCAGGGCCAGATTAATCTTTCCCAAATCAATTAACGAAATAGCAATACGTTTTCTGTCGCCCACCTCGTATTTTATTTTTAAGGCCCGATTTTGATAATCGAGGGCATCTTTATAACGCCCCATAAAATAGTATGCCTCGCCAATATTGCTTAACGTTATGGAACGTAGTTTTTTATGGGGCTGTTTCCGCTCCAGTCGTGCAGCGGCAAAATAGTAATCCAGTGCTTTTAAATAATTTCCTTTTTTAAGATAGAGGTCGCCGATATGCAGTTTCAGGTTGGCCTGATTAAAAATACTATTGGTTTTTTCATAATAATTGAGGGCATTATTGTAATATTTCAATGCCACATCAATTTTCCCCCACTGTTCGAGCACCACCCCCATTGACAGGTTTATTCCCTTTATTCCTTCCTCATCGCCCAACTCATTATAAATATCACGGGCCTGCTGTAAATAGCCAATGGCACTTTCGTAATCAGACCAAATAGCAACCGTTGCTCCCAGTCCTTTTAACGTTTTGGCAACCCCTATTTTATCTTTACGTTCTTTAAACTCTTTTAGTGCTTTTTCGTAATACTCTTTGGCAAGCTGATATTTACTCCAGTCGTAATAAATAATGGCCCTTTGGTAATAATATTCCGATTTTTTTATTGTACTTAACCGTCCTGCAATCCCTTCGATGGCCGATAAAGCAGAGTCGGCCTGACCATATTTACACAATTTATCAGAGTGCCGGGCATAATTCATGGAAGAGGTTATCAAATCGGTATCCCAATCGTTTTTTTGCGCAAGTTTAATTCCGAGATAGTCATAAACAATTGCTTTTTGGGGCTTATTATCGAAAGTTTCGGAGAGGTTATAAAAAAGCCTCATTTTATCTTTATCGGTAAGTAACGAATCGTTATCAATAAGGTTATCGGTACTATCCCTCATATAACGCACACCTCCGGAAATCGGCAATACGGAAAAAAACAAGCCTGTAACCATAAACAGAATCTTCAATGTCAGGCCGATATTTAGTTTTTTTCTCATTTATGCAAATTTATTAAACAGTAGTCGTTAAAATAGTTTAGCAGTCTTTCAATTTCAACAATTTCAAAACGCTGAATACTTAAGTTCAGAGCATCCGCCAGTTTTATAAAAGAACTGATTTTATATTGCTCTCCGCTTTGTTGCAGCAGGTAAGAGAATGCTTTAATATTATTCATTAATTTTGATTCCAAAGCCAGTTCAAAAGCAGGCAAAAGCTTTTCGTTAAGCATCGTCATAAAGTCCACGTTGTCCTTCATTTTATCATTACACGACAACAAATCGTCAAACTCTTTGGAAGCAAGCATATCGAACGAAAGTTTTTTAAATACCGCCTCAAGGCTCTCAATATTCCGGTCGATGATTAATGTATTTTCAGGAAGGTCAACGCTCGTAAGTTCATCGTCGCCTGACAGTACAACAAACCAATGATTCCGAATATCCACCGAACCATTCAACACTTTCAGGGCATTAATGGTAAAATCGGCGTTACCGTTACAAATTACGGTTATTCCGGTTTCATGCAAAACAGATTTTGCTTTCATCAAATCATTATCAACTCTTACCAGCGAATCCGTCAATGAATTTAGCAATTCGTATTCCTGTACAAACGACCCGGCATCGCTGCAAAGAAACAGGGTTTTAACACTATTTCTGTTTACATTAATTATTTTTTGTTCGTCCTGTTCTTTAATAATTTTTTCGTATTCCTTACCAACCTTATAAAATTTAATACTAAAACAGGTTCCTTTACCCACTTCACTATCAACCGAAAGTTTCCCGCCAAGCGACTCAGCCAGTCTTTTGGTAATGGTAAGGCCTAATCCGGTACCATGGCTGCTTTCGGTTTTACCCAATTGAACAAATGGTTTAAATATTTTATCAATATCACTTTTTTCAATTCCCAAACCGGTATCTTTAATTTCGATAAAGAAATTTATGGTACCGTCGTTATTGTCCTCAAACAAAGCATCTATCATCACCTCGCCATTATCGGTAAACTTAACAGCGTTTCCCACTAAATTAAAAAGAATCTGTCTGAGCCGTATCTCGCTAAAAACTATCGTTTCGGGGAAACCTTTTTGAACAGAATAGCTGAACTTAATACCCTTTTTATCGGTATTGAGTTTAAAAAGCTGATAAACTTCATCAATGGTTTTAACAACATTAACAGGCTGATAATTGATAACAAGTTTACCGGCTTCAATTTTGGAAAGGTCAAGAATATCATTTAACAAAACCAACAGGCTTTGACTATTTGTTTTAATAATTTCAAGCTGGTCACGCTTAGCCGGATCGGTTTCGTTTTTAAACATTAAATCGGCATAGCCGATAACACTGTTCAGCGGGGTTCTGAATTCGTGGCTCATATTGGCCAAAAAAACCGATTTGGCTTTGTTGCTTTTATCGGCATGATGTTTGGCCGCCAGCAGGTCTTCCGAATATTTTTTAAGTTCGGCCCGGGCCTGCTCAATCTCTTCGTTTTTATCCTCAAGCAATTTGTTTCGCCGGTTGCGGGTATGAATTGCGTAAAACAGAAAAAACATCACCACCAAAATAAAAAAGATTATAACAAGCATTAAGAGGTTGGCGGTTTTTTGCTTACGCAATTCCAATGTATTTATTTGCTGCATTTGCTGCAAAAGAGCAATTTCGTTTTCTTTTGCTTCCAAATCGTATTTTATCTGCATTCGGATAATGCTTTTCTGAATGGCAATATTATTAATAGAATCCTGCAAACGGTTCGACTCTTCAAAATAGCTGAGTGCAAGTTTGTAATCTCCCATCTTTTTATAGGCTTCGGCAATCCATTTATCGGCTTCTTTTGTAATCACTTTTTTTCCGATCTCTTTTGAAATAACCAGTGCCTTTTGCAAACTTTCCAAAGCTTTGTCAAACATATTTAAAGCAATATATACCTTTCCCGCCTTTAAAAGCGAATTTGCAAGGTACATTTTATCATTTGTACGACTAAAAATATTTTCGGCAAGAACATACTGATTCAAGGCATCATTAAGTTTATTTTTTTCATAATAAATATCACCAATATCGGCATGGCAAATTCCTATTCCTTTTAACGAGTTGATTTCTTTATTCACATCCAGTGAAATTTTATAATACTCATAAGCTTTCGACAAATCACCCTTTGCCTGATAAACGCTTCCGATATTATTAAGGTTTATGGCAATACCCAGTTTGTTTTTTCTGTCATACTCCAACGAAAGGCTTTTTTTAAAAAAGCTAAGTGCATCATCAAGTTTGTTCAAAGCAACATAAACATTTCCCACACTGTTCATAGCCATTGCTTTGGTACGACTATCATTGAGCGAATCGGCAATTTTTAACGCCTCCATATGATAATATAAGGCATTTTGATAATCATCAATTCTTCGGAAAACAACGCCAATATTATTAAGCACCACCGATCGCTTTCCGGGGGCATCAACACTGTCGAGCAACGACAAAGCGGCCATATGAAAACGCAAGGCAACCTTAAACTTTCCATTCCTGCGATTTCGAACACCTATGTCGTCCAATGCACGGATAAAATCTTTTACCTTATTATTTTCAACGGCTATACTTGTTGCCATATTAAAAAAACCGGTACCCGATATGTTTTTATATTGTTTAGCGGCATCTAACCCCAAAGCAATCGAAATTTTCAAATAATTAAAAGCCTTAACGGTATCAACATCCGTTGTTTCAGCAACGCCATACAAGCTGTCAAGAAAGGCTTTATCGGAGCGATTGATAACAATTGTTAAATCGCCGGAGTCATCTGCCATCACCGCTATTGAGTAAAGAATGATTGTAAAAAAAACAACTATTTTGTAAAGCGAACTCATTTAGTACTTTAAGAAAAAGTTAATTTCGGTTATTAAATTTCTTACAGATTATCAAAAGGCTAAGTTATGAAAATTACGCTTTATCCATTATGTTTCCACAACAAAAAAAAGAGGCCGCCCAACCGGCAGCCTCTTTTTTGTTTAACATATGTTGTACAAGGTTTATATCCACTTGACCAGCGGAAAATCCATGCGGTGTACCAGTAGCGGATGATTGGGATAGATACGGAAAGCATAATCGTAAACACCCGGCTGTTTCAACGGAAACTCGATGCTGTAGGCAGCAAGCCCGTTTTTAAACTCCCCGGGAATTAACGGCAACCGGTATTTTACCTCATCAATATCGCCGTTGGTACGGTTTCCGGCAATAAGCTCAACACCCACATCTTCAATATCAAGACCGGGAATTTTAAGCACAACCTCGGCTACAAAGTGTTTCCCAAAGTCAATGGGATTTTTATCCGAATCGGGGATTACAAGCTTTTCAACAGAGATATTTTCCCAAGCGGCCAGCACCTTTAATTTCCATGCGGAGAGTGCTTTTGCATTGTTAAAGTTATCAGCCCTGAACAATTTACCGCTTTCGGACAGCCTGTTGTAAAAACGGGCATAATAATCGTTTATCATGCGTTGCATGGTAAAATGAGGTGTAATTTTAGCAATGGTATTTTTAATATGCGACACCCATTTTTCAGGCACACCCTCTTTATTTACGTTATAATAGGCATCGGTAATTTCCGTTTCCAAATCGTTGTAAATAATTTCCGAATCCAGTTCATCCTGAAGGTTTTGGTTCAGATAGGTTTTGGCTTCGGCAATGGCCCAGCCGGCACCTTCGGTATAACCTTCGGCCCACCAGCCGTCGAGCACGCTAAAATTAAGCACTCCGTTCATCACGGCCTTTTCGCCGCTGGTACCCGAAGCTTCCAAAGGACGGGTAGGTGTATTAAGCCAAACATCAACTCCGCTTGTTAGCAGCTTACCGATGGTCATGTTATAATCTTCAAGGAAAATTATTTTGCCGGCAAATTGCGGCATTTTTGATATTTCAACAATCCGTTTGATAAGCCCCTGTCCTGCACCATCGGCCGGATGTGCTTTTCCGGCAAAAATAAATATCACAGGCCGCTCTTTATTGTTTACGATCTTTTCCAGACGTTCCAGATTGGTAAACAACAAATGGGCACGTTTATAGGTAGCAAACCGCCGTGCAAATCCTATCATCAATGTGTTCTTGTTCAGCGAAGCCAGCGACTCAATAATCAGCTTGGGATTTTCCTGTCTGGAAGTAAGATCGGCCCTGAGTTTCTCTTTTACTTTCTTTATCATGGCCTCTTTTACCTTTAACCTCAGTTTCCATATTTCGGCATCGGGTATGTTGTAAATGTTTTGCCACGGTTTATCGTCGGGCTGATCAAACACAAACTCCTTTCCAAAAGCTTTTTGATAGGTTTTTTGCCACAAATCATCGGTCCATGTATAATAATGCACCCCGTTGGTAACATAACCTATGTGCAACTCCTCGGAGTAGTAGCCCGGATACAAACGCCTAAACATATCGCGCGACACTTTACCATGAATACGGCTAACACCGTTTACCTCCTGCGAAAGATTGGCAGCCAGCACACTCATGGAGAACTCTTCGGAGTTATCGCCAGGATTAAACCTGCCTAAGCCAACAAATTTTTCCCAGCTGATGTTTAAATGGTTGCTGAAATGCGACAGGTAGGCACGAATAAGATGCTCTTCAAAAGTATCGTGTCCGGCCGGAACGGGTGTATGAGTGGTAAACAGCGTGGAAGCCCTCACCACCTCTTTGGCGGTTTCAAAATCCAGTTTATGAGCTTCCATCAGGTTCCTGATTCTTTCAATACCGATAAATGCCGAATGGCCTTCGTTGCTGTGAAAAACATCGGGTTTCAGATTAAGATTATGAAGCAGTCTGATGCCGCCAAGTCCGAGCAGCATCTCCTGCTTTAAACGATGTTCCCTGTCGCCGCCATACAAATGATGGGTTATGGTTCTGTCTTCGTACGAATTTTCCTCAATATCGGTATCCAGCAAATAGAGCGGCACTCTACCCACATTTACCTGCCATGCCTTTGCCAGCACATTACGTCCCGGAAGTGCAATTTTTACCGTAACCCACTCTCCGTTTTCATTTCTTACCGGAATAAGCGGAAGTTGTGTAAACTTTTGCGGAACACTTTCGGCCACCTGGTCGCCACCGTAGGTTATGCTCTGTTTAAAATAGCCGTAACGATAAAGCAAGCCCACAGCCACAAAATTTTTGTTGGAATCGGATGCCTGCTTAAGATAGTCGCCCGCCAAAATACCAAGTCCGCCGGAATAGATTTTAAGGCTTACATGCAAACCGTACTCCATACTGAAATAGGCAATGGAGGTTTTGTCCTGCTGCTCTTTTAATGCCATGTAATCGTTAAAAGCGGCATAAACCGATTTCAGTTTTTTCATAAATTTTTCATCTTTCATCAACCGTTTATGGTCGGTCGATGAGAGCTGTTCCAAAAGTTTTACGGCATTAAATTCAAGCGCTTCCCATTTATCGGGCAGGATGGAAGCAAACATTTCCGAGGCTTCGCTATTCCATGTCCACCACAGGTTATAAGCAAGTTCTTTAAGCGGTTTTAATTCGTCGGGCAAAACAGGGCGAATAAGGATTTTTTTCCATTGCGGACGGTCTTGTTGCAAGCTCACCTCCACCTCTCTGGTTTTCGGACGATACGACTCTTCACTGTCAACCCGCCGTTTTGATGCTTTTTTTACTGCACCGTCCCAGGCGCTGTAATAATGTTTAACCAGTTTGCTCCAAAGCAATTTTTTAAATATGGTTTCCGCCTCTTTTTCGGTTTGGGCACGATTTTTCAACGAGAGCTGATTAGTAATTGCTTTGGTAATCTCGCTCACGGCAAGCTCATCTTTTCCCTCTTCGCGATCGATAACCGTAACCGAATGGTGCTTAACCTTACCGAAATTCTTTATCCAGTCGCCAAAACCTGCCACCGAAGTGGTTACGGTGGGAATACGAAAGGCAATGCTCTCCATGGGCGTATAACCCCACGGCTCGTAATAGGAAGGGAACACCGAAAAATCGAAGCCGATAAAAAAGTCGTAATAATTGAGATTGGCCACTCCGTCGTTACCGTTCAGGTAAGCGGGCAAAAATACCAGAGTAACTTTATGGTCTTTATCGTTGGTCAGCCCGTTTCTTACGGCTTCATTCAACACCGGATCGTTATGGCCGTCCCACAAATAGTGTGTAAGGAACTTATCGGTACCATCGGGTTTTTTGCCCGAAACAAAAACCTCATTAACTTCACCATGTCCGGCAGGAACGGCAATAAAAGCAACAATATCTTTTTTTACCTTTTTATCGCGATTAATATTGGCCAGCGACCGTATATACAGGTCGATGCCTTTGTTCCTAAACTCATATCGTCCGCTGTTGATAATGAGGAATGTATCGTCGTCAAACTTTTTTCCGGTGAGCTTTGTTGCAATATCCAGCGCCTTTTTACGGGCTGTTTTTTTCTTTTTGATGTAGTTATCATTTTTAGGTACAAACTGCTCGTCGAAACCGTTGATGGTTATTTCGTCGGGTTTTTTCTTAAAAAACTGTTTGCACTCCAAAGCGGTAATATCGCTTACGGTGGTAAACGCGTCGGCCTGCTGTGCGGCAATGGTTTCCAGCGAATTTTTACTAACCACATTAAACCGCTTTGCCATTTGTACAGCATCGTAGTTTTTCAGGTTCTCATAAAGCGGCAAACCGTTTCCGGCAATTGAACGGCCCAGCACTGTGGCGTGTGTTGTAAAAGCCGTGCCGGTTCCCGGATAATGCTTTTTCAAATACAACACACCCGAGGCTGTCATCCACTCGTGAAAATGTGCCACGGTACGAAGCTCATCGGGTTGTTTAAAATCAATAAAGCTGCCAATCACCTGACCGGCGGCATAGCCAAACATTGCCGGCTCAATATAATCCCACTGGCCGCTTAACGAGTCGAGTTTGTAATCTTCCCAAAGTTTGGCAAAAATTTCATCTTTATTAGCAAACAGCGGTGTAAAATCAACCAAAACAACCAACGGCTTGCTTTTTATATTCCAGCGGCCCGTTCGTATTTTAAGGCCCTCTTCAAGTGCAGCCTCTTTCCACTCTTTAAGCAGGCTGTTATCTTCCAGAAAATCGGGGTTTGATGTTGTTTCTTTCCAAACATCGGGCCCGATGAGCATATAGTTATCGTTATACTTTTGCTTAATCTCTCCGGCCTTTGAAGCAAGCACGGTATAAATACCGCCCACCTTGTTACAAATCTCCCAGCTTACTTCAAATACAAAATCTGTCTTCATATCTCTGTTTTATTTTATTTCGTGATTTAATTATGCTGTACTTGTTATTAATAATAAGGAATAGATTACTCATTACCTGTTATCTAACAGTTAAAACCCGGATAACCGTAACGATATCCGGGAAAGCACACCATACTATTTTAAAAGGATTATTTTCCGAAAAGTTCTTTCAGTTTATCTTCCAGTGTTTTTCTATATTTTTTAATGTCTTTCTTTTTAAACTTTTTCAAATCTTTTTGCAGATCATCGTAAGTTTTACGTGCCTTTTTCCCCAGATTGGGTAAAATCTTCTCCCTCACTTCCGCCTCGGCATCTTTAAGGGCAATGGCCAGTTCGTTTATGTCAATCTCCTTTAATAGCTTTTTAACGGCTGCATTCGACATATCTTTAATATCCTCCAGGCGCAAATCTTTACTCTCCTGGTAGGTTTTCTTTACTTTTTTCTTTGTGGCTCCTATTGTCTTTTTGGCAACATCTTCCACCTCATCCATCAGTTTACCGGCCAAATCTTTAATGTTTTTCACATCTTCTTCGGATGATGCACAATGCTTATCTAACCTAATCATAAAATCGGAAAGCACATTCATATAATTGATAAAAGCTTCGTAGGGCGACCCGTATGGATTGAAGTATTTATGCACATCGCCGTCGGAAAACCACTTGGTACACATATAATAAAAGTGGTCGGAAGTTTGCAGCAGTGACCAGTCGCGTTTTATCTGCTCATCGTTGCACTGTTTTATCCTGTTTTCGAGCTGATAGAGTTTATCAAACGCTTCATCCTGAAAGTCGTTGCCAAGCCATGCGGTAAGGTCGCGCTCCTCGTCGGCCCACGATACGGGATAAGGCACGCTGATGGGGCCGACAGGCTGTAATTTTTCGCCCAGTTCCGAAGGGGTATTGAAAGTATAGTTTGATTTGGCAAACACTTTGGCCGGCAGGTTTTTCATAAAATCAAAGATGCCCGTTTCGGCCCACTGGTGTTCTCCAAAAGTTTCGTAATCCATAAAGAGGTTCACCACCTCCTCCTTTTCATCGATGTTGTTCAGCCAGTCAACAAACTTATCGGTTGTAAGCGGCCATTCGCTCCAGTTTTGTTCCGAAAACCTGAAAGCAATATCATCGCTTAACTGGAAATTCTTTAACAACAGCTTTAGTTTAGGATTAACGGCGCTGGCATATAAAAAGTTGGGGCTTCGCCATCCCAAAACATGTTTGGCACCTTCGGTAAGCATCAAATTATAACCCATATCGGCTACCATTGAGCCGATATCGTCCGAATAAATAAGTTCGGTATTCCTGAAAGTTTTGGGTGTTACGCCAAAATACTTTTCAATTTTTTCGGTATGTAATTTTACCTGCTTTTCAAACTCCTCACGACTTTTCAACGATGCCAGCGAGTGAGAATTTGTTTCGGACAAAAACTCCACATTACCGGTAGCGGCCAGTTTTTTAAAGCTTTCCAGCACATCAGGGGCATACTCTGCCAACTGGTCGAGTGCAATTCCCGAAATGGAAAAGCTCACCTTAAAAGCCGCTCCGTACTCGTTAATCAGGTCAAGCAACAAGGCATTCATGGGCAAATAGCTTTTATCGGCCACCCTGCGCATGATAAAGCTGTTGTTAAAATCATCGTAATAATCGTGTTTTTCGCCAATATCGAAAAAACGGTATGTACGAAGCCTGTATGGCTGATGAATCTGGAAATAAAAACAGATGGATCTCATATCTTAATTTTTTGTTTTCTAATTATTATTTTTCCGAATTTCAATTTAGTTTAACACCGATTCGTAAACGGCTTTCACCTTAACGGCGGCATCTTCCCATTTAAGGTTTTCAACCTCCACCTTACCCAATTTACGAAACATGCTCGAAATACTGTTGTAATGGAGTAATCCGTAAATAGCATCGGCCATTCCGTCGATATCCCAAAAATCTACTTTAAGGGCATGTACCAGAATTTCGGAAACGCCCGACTGTTTTGAAATCACCACCGGCACATTGGAACGCATCGCCTCCAAAGGAACGATACCAAAAGGTTCGGAAACCGAAGGCATAACAAAAACATCACTCATGGAAAAGATATGATCCACATCTTTTCCCTTTAAAAATCCGGCAAAATGAAATTTATCGGCAATTCTAAGGTGCGCAACCCGTTCGATCATTTTGTTCAGCATGTCACCCGACCCTGCC
This sequence comes from uncultured Lentimicrobiaceae bacterium, assembly GCA_964400655.1. Classification (GTDB taxonomy): domain Bacteria; phylum Bacteroidota; class Bacteroidia; order Bacteroidales; family F082; genus B16-G9. The sequence continues at coordinate 3,036 of CAYNVN010000089.1, read as the reverse complement.
ATCACAAAACGGACATTGTCATCCTTTTGTAATATTTTATAGGCTGCTTCAATAAAATACTCCGGCCCCTTTTGCTGGGTGATTCTCCCCAGAAAGGTAACCAGTTTTTCCTTGTATGATTTCTTAATGGTTTTAACCTCATCCATCATCGAATGGTCAACGGCGTTGTGAACCGTAACCACCTTTTCGGCAGGAATACCGTAACGTTCGATAACGATATTACGGGTAAGGTTACTAACGGCTATCACCATATCGGCCTCCATCATTCCTTCGCGTTCGATGGCGTAAACCTGATCATTAATATTTTCGCCCGACCGGTCGAATTCGGTGGCGTGCATATGAACCACCAACGGTTTTCCTGAGGCTTTTTTAGCGGCAATTCCGGCAGGATAGGTAAGCCAGTCGTGGGCATGAATAACATCAAACTCCTCTTTTCGGCCGAGCCCCGAAGCTATCAGTGCGTAACGCGAAACCTCTTCCATAAGGTTAACCCCGTATTTTCCCGAAAACTTATAATGCTTTGAAAACACGTTACTGGCAAACGATTCACCGGTTTTACGGTTTTCCTCATAAGTAACACTATACTCTTCGGGATCGACATAAGGAATGATATTGGAACCTATCTCCATATATTTGATATGACCCCAATACTCTTTATGCTCTTCGCTGGTTACGTCAAAGGGAATATCCCCGGCATCCACCAGTCTTACAGCCTGCTGGTCTTCGTCGCCATACGCCTTAGGCACCACAAAAATCAGGTCAACACCATGTTTGGCAAGCCCTTTGGTCATTCCGTAACAGGCTGTACCAAGTCCTCCCGTAATATGTGGCGGAAACTCCCAACCGAACATTAACACTCTCATACGCTGTTATTTTTAATCGGGCAAAGCCCGTCAACTATCTAATTTATTTTACCGTCTAACATCCATTTGATACGCAGCAGTTCTGCAACGCTCCATGCCTGCGAAATGGCACCACCGGCTGTGTGCGGCGGGTCGCCGTCGTAAACTTCCGAGATGGTACCGATTCCGGCTTCCGTCATCTCCTCCTCAAACCCCTGATATAGTGAACGCACGAAATCTTTACCTTTATCGCCATACACATTAAGGTATGCTTCGGCAAAAGAGCCAAGCAACCACGGCCATGCAATACCCTGATGATAGGCTGCATCGCGTGTTGCCTGATCGCCAAAATACCTTCCTTTATAATGCGGGTTCTTCGGCGACAGGGTTCGCAGTCCCCTGGGTGTGAGCAGTTCACTCTTCACCTTTTCGATAACCATAATCTGTTTCGATTTATCAATGGGACTGTTTGGAAGTGCTGCGGCAAATATCTGGTTTGGCCTTACCGACATATCTTTATGCTCTCCATCAACATAATCGGCCAGATAACCTGCCTCATTAATCCAGAACAGCTCGTTAAAGCTCTTTTTAACAATCTCAGGCCATTTTTTCCATTTGTTTACAAAAGCATTATCACCGGCCAATCGGGCAAGTTCAACACTATACACCAGCGCATCGTACCATAAGGCATTTACTTCAACGGTATAACCCATGCGCGGGGTGGTAGGTTTACCATGTATAACGGTATCCATCCATGTGAGTGCCTTACCCTTTTCACCTGCCCAAATCAAACCGTTATCGTGCATTTTTATATTGTGAATCGTACCTTTTTCAAAGGCATTGAAAATACGTTTGATATATTTACCATACTCATTCCAAATGGCCTCTTTTTTTCCGGTCATCACCCCGTATTGGTGCAATGCCCAGAAAAACCACAGAGAAGAGTCAACACTGTTATAAGCCGCATCTTTACCGTGCCCCACATTGGGAAACAGCCCGTCTTTAAGCTCGGTAAGCATGGTTTTCATCACCTCTTTAAACGATCGCTCATCTTTACGGGTAAGTGTTAAACCGGGCAGCGAAATAAAGGTGTCGCGCCCCCAGCGTCCGAACCACGGATAACCCGCAATAACAAGTGTTTTTTTATCCTGTTTAACAATGAACTCCTCGGCGGCATTTATCAGGCAGTGTTCAAAACTGTCGCGGGGTGTTCTTTTTTTGATTTCGGCATTGAACTGACGTTTAAAATAGGAAGGGGTTTCCTCTTTCAATCCCACCGAAACCACTACCGAGTCACCTTTTTTCATCTCAACCTCAAAATAGCCCGGAACATACAGGTCTTCGGTAAACGGATAACCCCTCTCCTGCTCCCGCACATATTCTATATTATGATGCCAGTCGGGGACGTGTGTATATTTCGGTTTTTTTGAAAATTGCATAAATATGCGCGAATACCCCTGATACATCTGCCAGCTGATCCCGTTTTTTATCTCTTTGTAACGCGTATCAACCCACGTATTTGAAACAGACAAAGAATCGGTATTACGATAAGCCAAAAAAGGGCTCAGTTTAAAAACAACACCGTTTTGACCATCTTCCAGCGTATATCTTATAAAAATACGGTCTTCGTTTTTAGAGAAAATAAACTCTTTAACAAAAACAATCTGCCCCAAACGATAAACAATCCGCGGGTTAGGTTCCGACTCGAAGTCACGGATATATTTATGTCCCTTGGGGGCAATAACACCACCCGGAAACATACGGGCACTAATATGAAACTCCGAATCGTTGGCAATAATGGTTTCATCAAGCGTTGAGAGCAAAACATGGTTTTTATCATCGATCAACGGCTGAGGAACAATAAGCAGACCATGGTACTTGCGGGTATTGGTATTTATTATGGTTGAACTGGCATAGCTACCGGCCCTGTTGGTACGCAATAATTCCTTGGATAAGGAATATTGCAGGTTTATTAACCGGGTTTTATCAAAATGAATATAACTCATATCCTGATGTTTTCTTTTTCCTGTTTATTTATGCAAAAGTAATGATATTTAGCAGAATAATCTTTCTATCCTCCTCCATTTTAGAAAGGTTAACATTTTCTTAACATCGTTAATACAAAGTATTTATTCATGGCTGTGTTTTCAAACGTTTGCACCGCATAAATGTCTAATATTGCCATTTTTTCAAA
>CAYNVN010000088.1:0-2160 GCA_964400655.1 uncultured Lentimicrobiaceae bacterium | reverse complement strand
GCTTTCGTGTGCTTTTAAATTCAGAATTTTTCCGGTGGCCATACGTGTTAAAAACAGATTCAGTTTTTTATTGGTAACAGGGTCGAAAAAGTTAAGGTTAACTTTTACTCTTTGTTCTTTATCCGAAAAATTGGTAACCCTTGCCGAAAACATCAGCTTATCACCTTGTCGTACAAACCTTGGTACATTGGGCATAATCATAAGCTCTTTGTAAGCCTTAAAACTCAGTTCTTCAATGCCGGAGCTTAGCCCGGCAGTGTGTGCCAGCATCATCAGCTTCCATTGGGTAAGCGCGTCGGGTGTTGTAAAGCTAAAGATGACCGAACCGGTGCTGTCGGTGTGCAGTTGCGGATAGAAAAAGGCGGTTTCGCGGAAGTCGGTTCTTAACAAAACCGGAGGAACCGGTTTTGTTTTTTCAGGAGCAGGTAATACTTTTTCTTCAGGGATATTATCATCATAGTTACCTGTTTCCGTTTCGTTATCTGCTTCAGCTTTCATTATGCTGGTTGCGGCAGCCTTACTTACGGGCATTGTCATAACCTCTCTGTCGTAGCCGTAGCCTTGTATTCCAAACCGGTTTATTTCGGGATACTGAATGGTGTATTCTTTTAAATATTCGGGATGGAATTTTTTAATGGTAATAAACCGTGAAACGGGAAACTGCCTTGAATACCATCCGTTTCCGGTATTATATTGGTGATACAGCCTGAAATTCCACTGATGATTTTTAATTTGATCCAGCGATTCGTCATACATGGCTGCCAACAACTCGGCAGCCACTTTGTCGCCTTTATAACCACTGATTTTTACGCTCCAGGTTTCCTTTTTTCCCGGAGTTAAATGGTCACGACGGGTTTGGAGTTGAATGTTCAACTTTTTGTTGGTAAAAGGAATAGCGATATGTTTCACAACATTGTATCTGCGGTTGTTTTTTACCGAAACCAGATTAATCCGGATTCCGCCACGCCAGGACTCCTGAATGGTGATGGGTATCACTGTCTGTTTTCTGTTAAGCCTGATATGGCGACTGTCAATTATCTTGTTTTTAAAAGTCAGCTCATAATAAATCCGTGTGTTTTTTTCAGCGGAGGCAACAATTAGCTGTATGGTTTCGCCCGGTTCGGCGGTGGTTTTCGACAGGTAGCTCCAAAACGGTTTTTTTATTGCCGGTTTTTTGCTTTTTGAGTCGAATACAAACGTGGTCAGACTGTCACCCGCTTCTCCTTTTGTTGCGAAAACAAACTTATAGTAACCGGGTTTAAGGGATTGAACCATTGATGCCGGCAAAGTGGTGTCACCGTTCCACGAAAGTTTTTTCGATAAAACAAGATTTTCATGCCACTTCTCAGGATTGTTTTCATCTTTGTAAGCAAACCGGGAAAAATCTTTCCGGTAGGTTTCTTTGCTTATGATAAAGGTATCCGGTTCGCTCCATAAACGGTTGATGAATATTCTGTCAGGTTGTTGCAGTGCGTAAATTTTTAATTCTCCCGAAACCGGTTGTGGTTTTCCGGCGGTGTTGGTGGCGGCAATTTTAATTTCCGGGTTGTTTTTTTTATCCAGCTCTTTGTTTGCATCAAAAGCAATCCACAAAGCACGGTTGCTGATTTTTACAGATGTTTTACCCGAATGTACTTCGCCGGTTATGTCGGTTACATCGGTGTAGAGATTAAAGACGGAAGCCTGATTATCTTCTCCCGGAACCGCTTTGAACGTAACGGAAAAATTACCATGATCATCGGTTTTAATTTTGCCGTTAACGATTTCGCTTTCGGGCGATGAAACCGGACGATACCAATACCAGGGCACCGGAAAATAGTTTTGGCGGGTAATGCGATAGGTAACCGTAGCTCCCGAAACAGGAGAACCGTTGTAGTAGTTTGCCTTTCCGGTCAGGGTTATTTTGTCGTTGTATCTGTACGATTCCGAAATTGTATCAAACGCCACTAAAAAAGTCGGGCGCTTGTACTCTTCCACCGAAAAACGAATGCTGCCTTTGGGTGTTCGCAGTTGCCAGTTTCCGTTGAGGCTTCCGGCGGGAATAACAAACGAACCGCTGAACGAGCCAAACTCGTTGGTGGTTACTTTTAGGTTGGAAACATCTTTATAGTTGGCATTTTTTAGTATAACCGATGTTTGGTAATTTTTTAAGGTTTCAAA
>CAYNVN010000087.1:0-26999 GCA_964400655.1 uncultured Lentimicrobiaceae bacterium | reverse complement strand
GCCATTGTGGTCACCGAAAATATTTACCGATTTGTTGACAGAGGCTATCCGCTGTTTGATGCCGCAAAGCAGGCTGTGGGCGAAGTAGCCATGCCCATTATTTCGTCAACGGCAACCACGCTGGCAGCCTTTTTTCCTTTGCTGTTCTGGAAAAGTCTGATGGGTGAATTTATGAAATTCCTGCCCGAAACGCTTATTATTACCCTCTCTTCATCGTTGTTTGTGGCACTGGTTATTATTCCGGTAATTTTTGTTGACTTCTATAAAAAAGAAGACCCCAATGCAAGACCCGACAAAAAAATGGTGTTTCGTATTGCCGGTATCCTTGCTGTTTTGTCGGCGGTTAGTTATCTGGCAGGTGTAAACCGGATGGGAACCCTTATGGCTGTCTTCCTGTTGATCACGCTGCTAAACTATTTTATTTTCAGCCATATTTCATCCTGGTTCAGGATAAGTTTTTTGCCCTGGCTTGAAACCACCTATCTGAAGCTTATTAAATTTGCCCTGCACCGGTACAACCCCTATCTGTTTATCGGAGGCACCTTTTTGTTGCTTTTTTTCACCATTATATTCTATTTTAAAAGCAATCCTAAAATTCAGTTCTTTCCCCATTCCGACCCCAAACTGATTAACATAATGGCCGAGCTGCCCATCAGTACCGATATTGATGTTACCGACAGCACCATGCAGGTATTGGAGAAAGATGTTTACGCGCTTTTGCAAGATGACATGGACATTGTTAAGTCGATACTCACCATTACCGGCAAAGGTGCGGTGGGACAGGAAGGTGGTTTCTCGGGACGTGGCGGAGGTTCCAACAAGGGAATCATTACCGTTAATTTTGTTAAATACCGTAACCGCCACGGCATCAGCACGGTTGATATTTTGAAAAAGATATCCAACAGCCTTATCGGCAAATATCCCGGAGTTGATGTTTCGTTTGAGCAACAACGCGAAGGCCCTCCTGCCGGAAAACCGGTAAACATTGAAATTAGCGGAAAAGATTTTAAAACCCTGCTCTATCTTGGCGACACCATCCGTTCGGTAATCAACAGGGCAAACATTCCCGGTATTGAAGGATTGCAAATCGATCTTAACCCCAACAAACCCGAACTGCTTGTAAACATTGATCGCGAAAAAGCACGCAGGTTCGGCCTTTCAACCGGACAAATCGGAGATGCCATTCGAACTTCCCTGTTCGGAAAAGAGGTATCCGATTATAAACAGGATGAGGATGAGTACAAAATACGAATCAGGCTTGAAGATAAGTACCGTTACAACATTCCGTCGCTGATGAACCAGCGCATTACCTTCCGTAGCCAGGCAACCGGAAAAATTGTTCAGGTACCAATTTCGGCAGTGGCCGATTTTGAATACAGTTCAACCTACGGGGCCATAAAACGAATCGACAGAAAACGCATTGTTACGGTTTATTCAAATGTTATTAAAGGCTATAACGCCACCGAAATAAACGCCCGCATAAAAGAACTGCTGGCCGGTTTTTCTATGCCTACCGGATATAATTACGCCTTTACCGGTGAACAGCAGGAACAAAAAGATGCGTCGGAGTTTTTAATGACGGCACTTTTAATTGCCCTTGCGCTAATTATGATTATCCTTGTTTCGCAGTTTAACTCGGTGGTTAAACCGTCCATCATTATGTTCAGTGTGGTTTTAAGTACCATCGGTGTTTTTGGCGGCCTGGCCACTTTCCATATGGATTTTATCGTCATTATGACCGGCATCGGCATTGTGTCGCTGGCAGGAGTGGTGGTTAACAATGCCATTGTTCTGATTGATTATATCGGACTGCTTAAACAACGCCGCAAAAAGGAACTTGGCATTGCCGAAAACATGGAGCTGCCCGTTGACGAGGCCGTTAACTGTATTGTTATGGCCGGTAAAACGCGATTGCGTCCGGTATTGTTAACGGCCATTACCACCGTGCTCGGTTTGATTCCGCTTGCTACGGGACTGAACATTGATTTTATCTCTTTTCTTGAAAATCTTAACCCCGATATTTACTGGGGAGGAGATAACACTGTTTTTTGGGGCCCCCTGAGCTGGACCGTAATCTTCGGGCTGTCGTTTGCCACTTTCCTTACCCTTATCATTGTACCTTCAATGTATCATGTTTTGTATGTGGGTAAACTGTGGCTGCTGAAACTGGTTAATAAATAGCGGAAGTCCGGCAACCTGTTAATAATTTATGGCAGGTCGCCGGATTACTGTTATATTTGTGCCATGATTTTTTTCGCAAAAGCAAAGCTTTTTTTCCCCGTTTTATTGGTATTGATATCGCTTTCGCTTCCGGCACAGGTTAACTACGACTATTTTTTAAGGGCCGGCAATGCCGATATGATGAATGAGCAATATGTTGATGCCATAAACAAATTCAATACTGCCATCTCATCACGAAAGGATGGTTTTGAGGCCTATTTTCTCAGAGGAATTGCCAAATTCAGTCTGGGCGATTACCAGGGAGCGGTTAACGACTTTACCAAAACGCTGGAAATTCACACCCTTTACACACGTGCCTATTTTTATCGCGGGATATGCAACGACCGTTTGTACGATTATGCCCATGCTTTACGCGACTACAATAAAGCACTGGAGCTCGACCCCTTTAACTCCGATGTTTATATGGCCCGTGGTGACACCCGTATTCATCTGCACGATTTTAAAGGAGCCATTAAAGATTATACCGAAGCCATCCATCTCGACAACCGGCAGGCAGGTGCCTGGCTCAACAGAGGGGTTGCACGCCATTTTCTGGAACAGGATTCTGCCGCCATAAAAGATATGGATAAGGCCATCAGCCTGGACTACTACAACATGGATGCCTGGACAAAAAGGGGAATGATTCTGTATGAAATCGACAGTTTGCAACAGGCGTTATCCAATTTTAATCATGTGATAAATTTCGACTCAACCCTGCCGCTGGTCTATTTTCAACGTGCCCTTACCTGGTTAAAACTGCAGGACACCGCTGCCGCCCTTAAAGATTACGGCAGTGTATTAAAGCTCGACCCGTCCAATTCGCTTACCTTTTACAACAGGGCTTTGGTTTATTCACGACAGGGCGAATACGAAAAAGCACTTGACGATTACAATAAAGTGGTGGAACTGAATCCGTTTAATGTGTACGGCTATTTTAACCGGGGCGTGGATTATTTTGCCATGAAAAGGTATAAAGATGCCGAAAACGATTTTACCAAAGCATTGTCAATATTCCCCGATTTTGTGGGAGCTTACATTAACAGGGCTGCCGTGCGCAGTAAACTTGGCGACAATAAGGGGGCCTATACCGATCAAATGACCGCCGAAGCCATTATCAAAAAAATAAACGGTGACGATGCCGACATGGCTTCGCTTTACAATCGGTATTCCGACTCCTCCTATTTTGATAAAATCATGGAGTTTGAAGCCGATTTTATGAGCGGAAATATGAAACGCGGACGCATTCAGTTTAACAGGGTTAAAATTGAACCCAAACCCGATTTTTTCATCGTCAATGCTTTCAGGTTACCCGATTCGGTTTGCAATAAATACAGTAAAGCAGAGTATTTCGACGAGAACCTGACTCAGTTTAACACCAGTAATTCGTTTGGAATAAAGTTAACCTTTACAACACGCCAGTGGCCGGTTTCGGAAGAAAAAGCCATTGACGAGCTGCAAAAACTCGACAGCAGTATTTTAATAATAGGCGACACGGCCGGTGCCTGGTTTATGAAAGGGGTTATTAACAGCATGCTACAAAACTACAGCATTGCTATTGATGCTTACGACAAAGCCCTGAAATACAATAACGACCTGCTTTATGCCCAATTCAACAGGGCTGCCTCAAGGGTTGAACGGGATGAATTTATCTATTCCGACCAGCAATATCAAAATGCCATTACCATTAGCATGACTTCGGGAAACAGTCCTGCCAAAAAGCTGCCTCCTCCCGACCACCGGCAAAGTTTACAGGATTATGATCGGGTTATTTTGCTTTATCCGGGATTGCCTTTTACCTATTACAACCGGGCAAACCTGAAAATATTACTGAAAAATTATCAAAGTGCCATTAACGATTACTCAAAAGCCATTGAGCTGGAGCCTGAAATGGCGGAAGCCTATTTTAACCGCGCGCTTACTTTGCTTTATCTCCGCGAAGATAAACTTGCCTGCAAAGACCTGAGCAAAGCCGGCGAACTCGGTTTTAAAGAGTCATACAACATTATTAAACGGTACTGCGGAAAATAGTTTTTATACCTGCAAAACATAACCTTGAGCACCGCCCGTTTCATAAAAAAAACCCCTCCGGTAACGAGGTCAATAACAATCAAACGCAGCAACTACGTTTGAGTCTGCTAATAATATTGCATACCCGAGTTTTCTATGTTTTCAATAAAGTTTGTAAGGAATCCTGTTGAAAAAGCCACGGCAAAAAACAACACGAACAAAATAAGCCCTATCAGTGTTAGCACCCCGTAAACAGTAAAGTAAAGTCCAATTTTTTTCTGTGCTTCGATAAACGAATATTTATCGCCGGTTTGATAAGCCATATCCATTTTATTGGCAGCACCTGTAACCAGTATTCCCAGCCAGATGGGTATCCATGCAAAGATAATTCCCACGATGGACAGTGCATAAACCACCCCCGTTATAATTAAAAGTATCCCGATTAATCTCATCCAGCCTTTGGCACTGTATAAAGGCGCACTCACCTGTTGAATAACCTTTTCCTGTACCTGATCAGAAGTTTCCATATTGTATTGATTTTAAGATTAGGGTAAATTTCGGAAAAATAGCAACACTAACACAGCATGGTTTATAAAAAGTTTGCTTCATGATAACACAATAAAACAATCCTTCTATCTTTGCTTAATCATTTATAATCTTACCGGATGCGGTTTTTCAACAAATATTTAAATAACCGGTTTTTTTATACCGGTTTGTTGTTTTTTGTGTGGCTGGCTTTTTTCGACAAAAACAGTTTGACGGAACAGATTAAACTTGCCAACACGCTAAACGACCTGAAATCGCGCGAACAGTTTTACAACCTGGAAATCGAAAAAACTTCCAATGAGATTCGTGCGTACGAAAACGATACCGCCCTGCTTGAGAAATTTGCCCGCGAGCGATACTATATGAAAAAAAAGAACGAAGAGGTTTTTGTTATTGTGCGTGAGGAAAAGTAAGGGTAATCGAAAACCGATAATGAAAAGCCTATCCCTCGATAAGATTGGTTAGCTCAATAAACTGTTCAACGGATAACCGTTCGGGGCGCAAATCAAAAACAGGGTTTGCTTTAATGGTTTCCGGAATCAGGCCTTTCAATGAATTTCGCATGGTTTTACGTCGTTGATTAAAAGCGGTTTTAACCACTTTGACAAGCAACTTTTCGTTACAGCTTAACTGCCTGCTGCTGTTTCGTGTCATGCGGATAACGGCCGATTTAACCTTTGGTGGCGGAAAAAACACATTTTCGTTTACCGTAAAGCAGTATTCAATATCGTACCAGGTTTGCATTAAAACGCTTAAAATTCCGTAGGTTTTGTTTCCCGGTGCGGCAATCATGCGTTCAGCCACCTCTTTTTGAATCATCCCGGCAATTTCGGGAATAAGATCGCGATGCTCCAGTGCTTTAAAAAATATCTGGCTCGAAATGTTGTACGGAAAATTTCCAATCAAAGCAAAAGGGCGGTTACCAACGGTAGCAAGGTCGAATTTCAGGAAATCCTGTTGAATGATTTCGAGCCTTGCATCGGAAAAAGCGGTTTTAAGAAATTCAACCGATTCGCTGTCGATTTCAATTAGTTTTAATATTTCAACATCTTCCCTTTCCAGCAGTGCGGAAGTAAGAATACCCGTACCCGGCCCCAGTTCGCAAACCAACGGATATTTACCCGAAAGGCAGCCGGCAATTTTTTCGGCAATGTTTTTATCTTTTAAAAAATGTTGCCCGAGATGTTTTTTAGGTCGCACCATGATTGCCGGATTTTTTGTTCAGTTTACGGTAAAGTTTACGTGCCTCAGTAGCATATATGCTTTCGGGATAATCTTTCATCAGTTTTAAATAGAGGTCTGAAGCTTTTGCCCGGTTATTTAAAAACCTGCTGTTTAACAGGGCACTTTCAAACAGGGCATTATCGGCTTTAAAATTATCGGGGAAGTTGGTATAAAGCATGGTGTAAAGCGAGTCGGCGGTTTGGTATTGCTTTAGTTCTTGGTAAACGGACGCTTTGTTAAACAATACATATTCAACGGCCGGCGACCCGGCAGACTGCTTTTGGGCTTTTGTAAGAAAAATGAGGGCGGAGTCGTATTTTTGCTGATAAGCAAATTGGTCGGCAGCGGCAAACAGTCGCAATGTAAAGCCCAAGGTATCTTCTGCCAGCATCTCTTTAATAAACATGGAAAGTTCCATGGCATCGTTGGCAATAAATTTTGATGTGGAGCCTTTTAAAACGTCCAAACGTGTTTTCGCCCACTCAAATTCGCCTTTGTAATAAAAGATGCGTGCATTTCTGAATTTGGCCTCATGTCCGAGAGGGTCGTTTTTCATATCATGTTCAACCTGCGAATAGAGCAGCGAAGCATCCCAAAACTTTCCGGAAAATGCGAGAATATCCGCCAGTTCCATTTTAAGGGTGGCTTTTTCGTTAAACGGAAGTGAAAGTTTAACGGCTTTTTTGAGCATGGCAACGGCTTCGGAAGTTTGGTTCAGTCTGAAAGCCTTAATGTGTGCCAGATTTTGAACAATTTCGGATGTTTCCCTGTTAATTCCCAGTTCCTCAATAATTTTATCACCCTCTTCCGAAAGAGCCTTCCATGTTTTGGTGTCGGTACCGGCAATTTTCACCTTCGATTTAAAATAACCTTCACAGCTTATTGCGTAGTAAGGGGTGTTATCTTTTTTCTTCTTCAGATATTCGTATGCTTTTACCGCTATGTCGTACCGTTCGTTGGAATAGGCAATATCGGCAACCTCAAGCATCACCTCCTCCTGATCTCTATAACGCCTCTCAATGGATTTTGCCTGACGGAGTGCCAAATCGAAATCCTTTATCTGTAACGAGTACCACATTAAAAATTCGGCATAAACCGGATTATCGGGTTCGGCCTGTGCTTTTATCAGCAACTTTTCTCTAAAAACTTTCGACAGGTTATTATCCACATCCATTACCAGCATGTTTTGAATGCGGTTTTCAACCCGCGGCAGGTCGTCGGGATTTTCCTCAAGGTGTGCAATAAGCACATCGAACATTTTGTCGTAATCGCCTGCATACTGGTAGGCGCGTGCCATTTCCAAATTGTATCCGTACCGGCCGATATTTCGCTTTTTGGCCGTTTCGTAAACTTCCAGTGCTTCGGAGGTAAAACCTCTTGATTGCAAATTGTTGGCAATATTTATAATCAGGTTACGGTTTTCGGGCAGATCATTCAAAATGCGGCCGATGATACGATTTGACTTTTTTGTAAGCCCTTCCAACGAATAGATGTACGCCAAATCGATTTTGTAACGGTAATTTTCGGGGGTTAGTTTTATCTGTTTTTTGGCAATTCGTTCAGCCTCTTTGTATTTTCTGAGATAGACAAGACTGTTATAATAGTAACTGTAATAAAGGTATTTATGCTGATTGTTATATAATTCGCCGTAAAGTTGTGCCGCTTTTTCGTAATCTTCGCCGTAATAATACGACCGCGCCAGCACCTCTTTTGAAGGCTGCCTGCGCGGTGGTTGTTTGGGTGTGTTTTTTTTAAGCTCGACGGCCCGGTTTTGTGCCACGGAAACACCTGACGGGTAAAAAACCACGACGGATAAAAAAATTATCGCAATATAATGCAGGTGTTTAAATAGCATACTCAATTAATTGTGAAACAGGTTGTCGTTTAATCGATTATTTCAAAACCGGTGTAAGGTTGTAACGCTTTGGGTATTTTAATACCGTCGGGTGTTTGGTTGTTTTCCAAAAGCGAAGCGACAATTCGGGGCAACGCCAGTGCACTGCCGTTTAAAGTATGGGCAAGTTGTGTTTTTCCGTTTTTATCTTTAAATCTGAGTTTAAGCCGGTTAGCCTGAAAGCTCTCAAAATTGGATACCGAACTCACCTCCAGCCATCTTTTTTGAGCGGCCGAATAGGTTTCGAAATCGAATGTAAGGGCGGATGTGAAACTTAAATCGCCGCCACAGAGCCGTAAAATGCGAAACGGAAGTTCCAGCTTACGCAACAATCCGGCAACATGCTCTTTCATACTTTCCAGTGTTTGGTACGAATTGTCGGGATGTTCAATTTGAACGATTTCCACTTTATCAAACTGATGCAAACGGTTCAATCCGCGTACATCTTTTCCGTACGAACCGGCTTCGCGCCTGAAACAGTTGGAGTAAGCCACATTTTTAACGGGAAAGTCCGACTCTTTTAAAATCACATTCCGGTAAATGTTTGTAATGGGTACTTCGGCCGTGGGAATAAGATAGAGGTTATCTTCGTTTACAAAATACATCTGACCCTCTTTGTCGGGAAGCTGTCCCGTTCCAAATCCCGAATCCTCGTTAATAAGCAACGGGGGCTGATATTCGAGATAACCGGCATCAAGGGCTTCATCCAAAAAGAAATTGATAAGTGCACGTTGCAGCCGGGCACCTTTACCGCGGTAAAACGGAAATCCTGCTCCGGTAACTTTACTGCCCAGGTCAAAATCGATGATCCCGTATTTGGCGGCAAGTTCCCAGTGCGGCAGTGCGCTCTCCGGAAGTTCGGGAATGGAACCTTCCTCGAAAATTATTTCGTTATCCTCGTCGGAATTGCCTTTGGGCACCGATTGGTGCGGTATGTTGGGCAGCTCCACAAGTTTTTTATTAAGCTCGTTTTCAAATTCCGAAAGAGTGGCCGAGAGCTCTTTGGAACGTTGCTTTAACTCAACGGACCTGGTTTTGGCGGCTTCGGCTTTATCACGTTCGCCCGTTTTATAAAGTTGTCCGATTGATTTTGCCAGCCGGTTTGCCTCTGCCAGCATATTATCCAGTTCGCTCTGGGTATTTCTTCTTTTTCTGTCGAGGTCAATTATTTCGTCAATCAGGGTTACGGCATCAAAATTTTTTATGGCAAGACGTTCGGCCACAAATGCTTTGTTATCTCTTATTAATTGTAATGAAAGCATGGTATTAAATTTTTTTACAAAGGTAATTTATTGTTACGGAAAACGGCACTTTAACAAAAAAACCCGATACACAATGTGTACCGGGTTGTTTATTCGGAAAATACTATCTACTAACCAAATGTTTTATTTTGCTTCTTCTTTTGTTTCAAAGGGCATTACACTTACATACGATTTGTTGTTTCTTCTTTTACGATATTCAACAACACCATCGGTAAGTGCAAACAGTGTGTGATCTTTTCCCATACCTACGTTAAGGCCGGGGTTATGTGTGGTGCCTCTTTGTCTGACAATAATATTACCTGCTTTGGCAAATTGTCCGCCATAAATCTTAACACCTAATCTTTTACTTTCCGATTCGCGACCGTTGTGCGAACTACCCATTCCTTTTTTATGAGCCATTTTTTCAGATTTTAGTTCCGTTATTGCGACGGATAAATTAAACAGTTATTTTTTCAATGAGAACTTTACTCAGGTCCTGACGGTGACCGTTCTGTTTTTGGTAACCTTTTCTTCTTTTCTTTTTAAAGACAATAACCTTATCTCCTCTAAGGTGTGAAACAATTTTACCATCAATTTTGGCACCCTCAACAACGGGCGCACCTATTTTAACAGAACCTTCGTTGTCAACCAACAGCACTTTGTCAAATTCAACTTTAGCGCCTTCTTCGCCTTCCAGCCTGTGAACAAACACTTCCTGGCCCTGCTCTACCTTAAATTGCTGACCGGCTATTTCAACTATTGCGTACATTATAAGTTCTTTTAATTATTGCTTATGATTTTGGAGGTGCAAAAATAGAAAAAAAAACTTATGCACAAACTTTTGTGTGTAAAAAAAATTAAAAAGATATCGGCCGGGCTAAACTACAGCAAAAAAATAAATTAAATAAAATTTTACGGTATCAAATAAATATTTATTTTTGCAGCCCGAAATTAAAAACATCTAACAACAAATTTGAATTATGGCTAATCATAAATCAGCACTGAAAAGAATCAGACAGAGCGAAGCAAGAAAGATGTATAACCGCTATTACGCAAAAACCATGCGTAATGCCGTTAGAAAATTCAGAAAACTGACTGATAAAAAAGAGGCCGAAGCGCAATTACCCAAATTAACCGCAATGATTGACAAAGTGGCCAAAAGAGGTATTATTCACAAAAACAAAGCAGGCAACCTTAAATCGAAAGCTGCCAAATTTGCCAATCACCTCTCGTAGTCTGATTTTCTTTTAAAAGATATTATACCCGGATACACTTGCTGTGTCCGGGTTTTTTTGTTACTTTTAACTCGCCATGAGCGAGAACTACAACAAAAAACCCATTTCCAAATGGGCCGAAGATGACCGCCCCCGCGAAAAACTGTTGCTTAAAGGGAAAAACTCACTCTCCAATGCCGAACTAATCGCCATCCTGATGGGGTCGGGAAACAAAAACCTGTCGGCTGTTGAACTGGCACAGGAAATAATGAACAAAGCCGGCAATAATTTAATTGAGCTCTCGAAATTTACCGTTCACGATCTTACATCCGGATTTAAAGGCGTTGGAAATGCCAAGGCCATTTCAATTATTGCAGCGCTGGAACTGGGCAAACGGCGTTTGATGGAACAGGCACTGGAAAAGAAAAAAATAACCTGTAGTAAAGATGCTTACGATATTTTAACCCCTTTCCTTACCGATCTTTACACCGAAGAGTTTCGTATCCTGCTGCTCGACAGGGCAAACAAAGTAATTGCCAATCTTTCCATCGGGCAGGGAGGCTTTTCGGGAACCGTGGCCGACCCGAAAAAAATCTTCAAAGAGGCGTTGGCACACAGTGCATCGGGTATCATACTGGCCCACAACCACCCTTCGGGAAACCCCAAACCCAGCGGGCATGACCTTAAACTTACCAAAAGGCTTACAAAGGTTGGTGCCGACCTGGAAATCAACGTGCTCGATCACATCATTGTGGTTAACGACGGCTATTACAGCTTTTCCGACGAAGGGGTAATGTAGATAAAGCCGTTTTTAATACGTTGTACTCTATTTTAAATCTGTTTCACCTTATTTTATAAGGCCCGCTCTTCCCAGGTGCGGCCGTTAAAAAACCAAACGCTTTTGCCACCCGATTCAATCAGCCGTTTTACCGCATAATCGAAAAAAAGATTTATCTCCCCCGGTTTATGTGCATCTGAAGAGATGATGACGGGTATTTTCATTTTAACAACCTGCCTTAGGGTTTCGTCGTCGGGGAATAATTTTTCGGAGCGTTTTTTATAAATACCACGGGTATTGATTTCCGCTATCAATTGCTTCTCTTTAATGAGTGTTAAAGTTTCCGAAACCAGATTCCGGTACCATTTTTCATCCTCTTTGAAAAAACGATCCTGATTGTGCATTTTTATTTTGTCAACGTGGGCAACCACATCAAAGGTTTGCGTTTCTATCATCCTGTTAAGCTGATGATAATAGGTAGTTACCGCTTTCCGTATATCGTTATCAAAAAACGATTCAATTCCGCTGTCGTAAACATTTCTGTCGGGACCGTCGGTAAACCAAAGCGCATCCGTATTACCGGGTTTTACAAGGTGCACCCCGCCAATGGAATAATCGGTTTTACAGGCATCTTTCCAATGCTCAAAGTCTTCTGACAATCCTGGAATATAATCCAGTTCCAAAGCGCGATACACGGCAATTTGTCCCGAATACTTTTTTTTCAGCTTCTCTATTTCGTTAACATACCTTGTTATATTATCCTGCTTTAACGAAAAAGGTGTTTCAAAAGGCAAAGGAGAGTGTTCAGAAAACCCCATGGCTTTAAACTTAAGTTTTAAAGCCTCTTCAATATATTTTTCAGGTTCCTCTTTTCCGTCCGAAAAAATGGTGTGTTGATGAAAATTAAAATTAATCATGCCGTTTTAATCTTTAAATACAACCGCAGCCATAAATGCTGTTTTCCCGTCGGACCGCTTAATTCCTTTTACGGTGGTACCGGTTTCATTCGATTGCAAAATCAATACATCGTTAATATATGTTTCCTGAAAAAATGTTACCTGAATCATCTTTATTTCGCGTTCGGAGTTGTTCAGGTAAAGTCCGTCGTCCAGCCAGTCGAAATATCTGCGTGCGGTAGCATGCCCGTTAAAATCCATATCGGAATGCCTTACCGTGATGCTGAATAAATCCTTAAAAACAGCTTTGGTATCGGCTACGGGAGGTACACCGGTGAATGCTTTTTTATTATGGTTGTATTGCATCAGCTTGTCAAACTGATTAAGACGTTTTGGCCTTCTGGTATCCAGGTCAATAATGAGCCACTCCGATGTGGCATTACAAAGTTCACGGCCCGCTTTGTCGTGCATCACAAACTCTCTTAGTCCGGCCAACCCTTTTATGCCGAGGGGCCAGGTGGTGAGCGTAACCGGCTCGTTCCACGAAGGAAGCCGCTTAATTTCGATGTTCATTCTGAAAAGAACCCAGTTAAGGTTCTGCTCTTTCAGCGCCTCGAACCCGAATCCGAGCATTTCGGCATGTTGTGTTGCCGTATTTATCAATAGCTGGCCCAGACCCGGCAAACTGAGTTTACCCGAAATATCGGTTTTTTCCCAGTGGATGGTCAGCTCCTGTTTCCAAATTGTTTCCATGGCGTAAAACTATTAAAAAACCGAACCGGCTAATAAAAAAAGAGAGAGAACTACAGAAAAAAAGAATTTCATTTATCGATTCATCGCTTATTACACCTTGTAATAGATATTTTTTATCTTTTTAATTATTAATTATATAATAATTTTTAAACGGTTATAAACGGATGTTAAACGAATATAAACACTTATTATACGACTTAGTTGTAAACGCCACCGTATGTTTGCAGTCGGAAATCAAATGATTTGAGTACCGGTTTAAAAAATTATTCCGGAAACCTTAAATCGGATTATTAATCTTTAAAAAATTACTATCATGACATCACTTAGAAATTCTGTTCATCTGATTGGACGCTTGGGCATCGACCCCGAAACCACTACCTTTGACAACGGGAAAATGAAAGTTCGTTTTTCGCTGGCCACAACCGAAATCTATCGCGGAGCCAATGGCGAAAAAGTAAAAGAAACGCAATGGCACAATATTGTTGCCTGGGGAAAAACCGCCAAAGTAGCTGCCGAATATCTGAAAAAAGGAAAAGAGATTGCTTTGGAAGGAAAACTTACCAACCGCTCGTGGGAAGACAAAAACGGCCAAAAACATTACATGACCGAGATTATTGCCAACCAAATTTTAATGCTGGACAAAAAAGCCAACTAAACTTATTTTTCAGCAGATAAAAAAGAGGCAGCCCGAACGACTTATCTTTTCGGGCTGCCTCTTTTTGTTTAAAAGTAAAACCGGTTATAACCCGAATACCTCATCACAAATATCGGCGGGTATCTGTATGTCGAGATAGATGTACTGACTTTGGTCAACCAATACCGTTTCCTGATACCATTCGCCGTTAAAATAAACCGCCACAACATATTCCTGCCCCACTTCAACACCACATATTTCCGAGTGGCCGTTTATCATAACCGCATATTGCCAGCACCACGAGTTAACCGGCCGGTACCATGCACCGAAAGAGGGTTTGATAATTACATCGGGGCTGCTTGCGCAATATGCCGAAAAATCGACAATTACGGTGGACAAATTATCGTGACCGCTAACGTTAATATTGTAGGTTACGGGTTCGCACAAATCGGGAATATCAAGTTCAGGCGGAAAAACCTCCGGAAAAAATGACTGGCACGACGGGTTAACCCAATCGATATAAACCGGCATACCTCCCGGCAGATAGGTAAAAGTAACATCATCTCCGTCGCAGGCAAAAAATCCCACCCAACGTAAAAAGGTATTATCAACAGCTTTACGCATGATTCCCTGAACAAACATACAGTTACATACATTATCGTTGAGGTTAACATGGAGGGTCACCCCTTCATCACAGGTAAAGGGTGTAAACCAGTCGAAATTCCAGAACGACAAATGGGTTAACTCCGTTGAAACACTTAACCCCCTGCTGCCTGCTCCAATGGTTGCGCTTTGTTCATAATTCCACTCACCGGTTTCGGGATCATAACTGTAAACAGGCACCTCATCGCCTGCGGCGGCATTCATTTGTGTTTCGGGGTTGTAAGTGTTATCGCTAACGTTCATATTTAAAGGTATGGTGTTTTGCTCAACAATTGCCGCCTTTTTTCCAGAGTTGTCGGTTATTTCAAGAGCCACAAAACCGGCAGAGTAAAAAACACCCCTTTCGGTATTTCCGTTTTGATTTACCATTGGGGTCAGCCCGCCCGGAAATGCCTGTAACGACTCATCGGTATGATTATCAAAAAAGGTGATCATCACATTAACATTTCCCGATAACGGATTCCCGTCTTTATCCTTTAATACCGTTCCCTCTTTCAGGGTAACGGAAGCATTTCCGTCATCAGTGGTAACGGTAACCGTTTGACCAACCACACCGCTGTTTACCGTTGTGGCATTGTTTTGAAACTTAACCGAAACTCCCTGCGGAGGATTCGACAGGTTTACCATATCTATTCTGTACTCATAATTTCCCTCATCGGTAACGGATACAATTTTGCTTGTGGTAAGATAACCGTTGAGCGTGGCAACAAGCGTAAAGGTTACCGGATTTTCTTTTGAAGGCTTATAGTTACCGTTCGGATTAAGGGCAAGTGTTATAAATCCATTGTTGCTTTCGGCACCATAATCATCAAGTGCGGCACCGGTAATATCAATAACAGCATCTTTATCTTCACCTTCAATATGTGCCTTAACTTTTAATTCGGTACCACTACCTATAAGCAACCCCGTGGCTGCATCGTAAAATTTAAAATTCAATTTGGTATTGATCAGGTCGTAGTTAACAACCAGTTTTGTTCCGTCCAACGGATTTGTTACTTTGTTGCACGACGACATTAAAGTCAATATACCAAGCAGTACAATGGTTATTAGTAAAGGTATTTTTATTATTGTTTTCATTATTAGAGTTTTTCGTAATTTCTATTTATTTCCTGCAAGCCTAAATGACAATTGAACACTGATAACAGGATAGAATTTGTAATTTTCGATATTGTTTTCAATAATTTCTTTGTTATAAACGGTACCCCCTGAAGTGGTAATGGCATCAGCCGTTGGTTCAAGCATCCCGTTTGCCATCAGGTCAACCTTTGGCGAACCGATATAAGCAACGCCGAAATCAACGCCAAAACCCACCAGTTTTTGTTTTGAGATGCTTCTTCCAAAGCCGATACCCAAATAGGGATTAATTTTAGAAGTATAGATTTTTGCGGAGGTGTAGCCCATGGTTTCGGGGGTTACTTCAACCTCCCCTACATAAACCACATCATTGGAATAAACATCAATAATCTCTTCCGTAAAGTTATACAACACTCCTCCGGTAAGGTGCATAAAATCAATAAATTGCCAATCGGCCATTAAGGACACCGTTCCGAGGTGCAAATTGTTAATGGTTTTTACATCCTCCGAGCCCGAAGCATACTGACTAATATCCATCGAATAATTTAACCATGTTCCTCCAAACCTGATATTAACAGGTATTTTAAACGCTTTAACAATTTCAATTCCGGGTCCAAAAGTGGAAGCCTTAATTGCTACTCCCCAGCCCGGATTGTTTTTAGCGGATGTTTCCTCTTTACTTATTCCTTTCGAAAGCTCATCGCCTTTGGCAGAGCTGGTCTCCCCCTGACTGAAAACCTGAGAAGTCAATAGCAAAAGCACTCCGATAATAAAAAAAATAGTGGTTTTCATATTGTATGGTTTTTTCAATCTAAAGATACAAATTTAATATGAGAATTAACATTTGCATCATAAAAACCAAAATAATTTTGAAATATTATTTATTTACCGCTGATTATGTGAATTATAGCTGTTATTAAATGTTGATACGGGGACTGTTTAGCCAGTCGAATATTTTTGTATTTTGGTCAATGCGATATAATTTTCATAATATGCAGGGTCGGGTTATAATAATTTTACTTTCAATTTTACTTTTTTTCAGCTTTTGTTCGTCGCCGGTAAAAAACAAAAGCAAAAAAATTGTTGTTGCCGAAACGCATAAAAAAGTTGACCTGCTCGATACGATTTTGTCACAAAAAAAACTTATTGCCCTTACCAATTACAGCTCGACGGACTATTTTATTTACCGGGGACAGCCCATGGGATATCAATACAATCTTGTAACACGATTTGCAGAATTTTTAAATGTTGAGCTGGAGATGAAAGTGGAAAAAGATCTTGTAAAAAGTTTTCAGCTTCTCGATTCGGGCTATGTTGACATTATGACCATGGGGTTAACCGAAACAAAAGACCGGCAATCGAAACTGCTTTTTTCAAAACCCATTATGTTCACCCGACAGGTATTAATCCAACGAAAACCGGATGGTTGGGAAAAAATGCGTACCCGCGATGAAATTGAATCGCACCTGTTAAAAAACCCCTTGGAACTTGCCGGCAAAACCGTTTACGTACATAAAGGCACGGTTTTTATCGACAGGCTTAAAGCCCTGATGAATGAAATTGCCGACACCATCTATATTGTAGAAGACGACAGAGAAACCGAGCAACTTATTGCTGCCGTTGCCAACAAGGAAATTGATTATACCGTAGCCGACGAACACGTTGCCCTGGTAGATGCCGCCTTTTATAACAATATTGATGTACACACATTTATCAGTTTCCCGCAAAAAATTGCCTGGGCCGTTCGTAAAGACCAAAAACGACTTGTTGACACCATCAATTACTGGCTTAACGGGTTTTATAAAACCCTTGAGTCAAGGCTGCTTTATAATAAATATTTCAAAAATTTATCTTCCCGCAGGCGGGTGAATAAAAGCCTGTACAATTCCTATGGAAAGGGGCACCTTTCGCCTTACGACGATATTATTAAAAAAGAAGCCGAAAAAATCGGCTGGGACTGGCGGTTGCTTGCCTCACTTATTTATCAGGAATCGGAATTTAAACCCAATGTGGTTTCGTGGGTGGGTGCCCGCGGGTTGATGCAACTGATGCCCGAAGTGATGAAAGAGTACGGTGTCGATTCGACTTCACCGCCCGAAGTTCAAATAGCTGCCGGAGTAAAACATTTAAAAGCAATTGAAATGCAGTTGCCCGACAGCATTACCGATTCGGTGGAACGGATTAAATTTGTACTGGCTGCATACAACACAGGCATCGGTCATGTTTTCGATGCCCAAAGGCTGGCTGCCAAATACGGAAAGAACCCGAATATATGGAAAGATAATGTTGATTATTTTATCCTTCATCTCTCCGAAAAAAAATATTATAACGACCCTGTGGTTTATTACGGATATGTGCGCGGAAAAGAAACCTATAACTTTGTGGAGGAAATAATGGCCCGTTATTACATTTATAAAACTCTGATAAATAAAAAAGCACCTTAAACAATAGCAAACAGAACAACAAAATTTTTATCCCATGAAAAAAGTTATCGATACGGTTAAAGCGCCCAAAGCCATCGGCCCTTATAGTCAGGCAGTTGAAATTAACGGAATACTGTTTATCTCGGGGCAGATACCCATCGACCCAAAAACCGGAAAGGTGGTTGAAGGCGGTATTACCGAACAAACCGAACAGGTGATGAAAAACATCAAAGCAATATTGTTAAAAGCCGGGTACTCCTTTAACAATGTTGTAAAATCCACATGCCTGCTTAGCGACATGGCAAACTTTGCCGCCATGAACGAAGTTTACTCAAAATATTATCCCGAAAACCCGCCGGCACGTGCAGCCTTTGCAGTTAAAGAACTCCCCCTCGGTGTATTGGTAGAAATTGAAACCATTGCCGTAATAGCCTGATCGGTTGCACCGGTAGTATTTTTTTAAACACCGTTGCGGCAAGATTTTTACTCCTGTCGGGCAAAAACGGTATTACTGCTTAATATGGGCAGCAGCGGGGTTCTTGTAACAATTTTATTCCTCCTGAAACACGCCACCTGATTGTACTCATTCCGTTATGCTGTTTTTACCGACAAAATGTCACCTTACCGTTAAAACAGATTGCAATAATGTCTATTTTTGCATTTCGTTTAAAATCGAACAAACATCAAATATTTAAAACCTGATAAATAATGAAGTTATCATATAACTGGCTCAAACAATATATCGATTTGGATATTGACCCCCATGAACTGTCGGCCATACTTACCGATATAGGTTTGGAAGTAGAGGGACTGGAGAAATTTCAATCGGTAAAAGGCGGTTTGGAAGGAGTTGTAATTGGCGAGGTACTAACCTGCGAACGTCATGGCAACGCCGATAAGCTAAGTGTTACCACGGTTAATATCGGCGACAAAGTGTTACCGGTAGTGTGCGGTGCACCCAACGTGGCCAAAGGACAAAAAGTTTTGGTAGCAACGGTAGGCACCACCCTTTACGACGGGGATAATGAGTTTAAAATTAAAAAATCGAAAATTCGCGGTGAAGTATCGGAAGGGATGATTTGTGCCGAAGACGAGCTTGGACTGGGCACCTCCCACGATGGCATTATGGTGCTCAACAATGATGCGCCCGTTGGCAAACCCGCCAAAGAATACATCAATATTGAAGAAGACTGGGTTTACGAAATAGGTCTTACCCCCAACCGTGCCGATGCCGCATCGCATATAGGCTCGGCCCGCGACCTCGTTGCAGGGCTTAACCGGTTAAAATCGGGAAACTACAAACTGAACATTCCTTCGGTTGACGATTTTAAGGTTGACAACCACGATCTTGATATTGACGTTGTTGTTGAAGACACAGAGGCCTGCCCACGTTATACAGGCGTAACCATTTCGGGCATAACGGTTGAAGAGTCGCCCGAATGGCTTAAAAACAGACTTAATGCCATTGGTGTTCGCCCCATCAACAATATTGTTGACATTACCAACTATGTGTTGCACGAAACCGGTCACCCGCTGCACGCCTTTGATGCCGCAAAAATTACCGGAAACAAAGTGGTGATAAAAAAGCTGCCTTCCGAAACCCCTTTTGTTACGCTTGACGAAACAGAGCGCAAACTTCATGTTGACGACCTGATGATATGCAACACCGAAGAAGGCATGTGTATTGCCGGTGTTTTCGGCGGAGCGGATTCGGGTGTTACCCAATCCACCACCGACATATTTTTGGAAAGTGCTTATTTCGACCCCACGCACATCCGTAAAACATCAAAACGTCATGTTTTACAAACCGATGCCTCATTCAGGTTTGAAAGAGGTGCCGACCCCAACATTACCGTTTATGCACTTAAACGGGCGGCCCAACTGATAAAAAAGATTGCCGGAGGACAAATATCTTCCGAAATAAAAGATGTTTACCCCAACCCGGTTGACAAATGGGTTATCGATATTAATTTTGACAGGGTTACACGGCTGATAGGCAAAGAGATTGAAAAAGATATCATTGTAAAAATATTGCAGGACCTCGGTATTGAAATACTGGCCACAAACCCTGAAGGATTAAAACTGCTTATCCCCACTTTTAAAGTGGATGTTAAACGCGAGGTGGATATCGTTGAAGAAATTTTAAGGATTTACGGTTACAACAATATCGAAATTCCCGAAAAAGTAAACTCATCGGTCAGCCTGCGTCAAAAACCCGACCTGGAGAAAATTCAGAATATTGTTGCCGATTATCTTGTGGGGCAGGGATTTGTTGAAATAATGAACAACTCATTAACAAAATCGGAATACATTATAAAAAGTAAAATTTACGACCGGGATCACAGTGTTGAGCTGCTGAATCCGTTAAGTAAAGATTTGGACATCCTGCGGCAAACCCTGCTTTTTGGCGGTCTTGAGGTGATAAATTACAATCAAAACCGTAAAACCAACGATCTTAAAATTTTTGAGTTCGGCAAAACTTATCGCCGTAAATCGGCCAAAACCAAAGGCACCGGTGTCGGTAATTATTCTGAAGAAAAACACCTTGCCCTGTTTACAACCGGAAGATTACAACCCGAGAACTGGAATTCGGACAATCATAAAGCCGACTTTTATGCCCTCAAGGGAATTGTGGAAAGCATTTTACGCCGGCTGGGAATCGACAGAAAAAATCTGACATTAACCGAATCAAATTCAGATGATTTTGCTTACAGCTATAATTATCTGTTAAACGATGATATTTTGGTAACCGTTGCCCAAGCCGACAAAAAACTGCTAAAGTCGTTCGACATAAAACAACCGGTTTATCTGGCCGACTTTAACTATGACAAACTGATAAGCTTACTGCCGACCCGCGATATAACCTACAAACCCGTTCCAAAATTCCCTGCCGTTCGTCGCGACCTGGCATTAATCATCGACAAAACGGTAACCTTTGAAACTTTAAAAACCATCGCTTTTAACGCCGAGCGCAAAGTATTAAAAGAGGTTGGTATTTTTGATATATACGAAGGAGATAAAATTCCGGAAGGTAAAAAATCGTATGCCCTGTCGTTTATTTTGCAGGATGAAAACAAAACCCTTACCGACAAAATAATCGACAAAGCCATGAAACGAATTCAGCAGTCCCTCGAAAAAGAGGCGGGGGCCGTATTGAGGTAACGGTAATTTATACCGAAACAGAATTGTTTTATTGTTTTATTGAATTTGTGATTTCTAAATAAACTACTGATGGATATACAAAGTGTAAAAATGCGGTTCGGAATAATAGGGAACTCCCCTTTTCTTAATCGTGCCATTGATGTGGCCATGCAGGTGGCACCCACCGATTTAACCGTGCTTGTTACCGGCGAAAGCGGAACAGGCAAAGAGGTTTTTCCAAAAATTATCCATCAGCTCAGTACCCGGAAACACGGCCACTATATTGCCGTAAACTGTGGTGCCATTCCCGAAGGAACCATCGATTCGGAGCTTTT
Organism: uncultured Lentimicrobiaceae bacterium; assembly: GCA_964400655.1. Classification (GTDB taxonomy): domain Bacteria; phylum Bacteroidota; class Bacteroidia; order Bacteroidales; family F082; genus B16-G9. The sequence continues at coordinate 5,956 of CAYNVN010000087.1, read as the reverse complement.
CGGACATGAGAAAGGCTCGTTTACAGGAGCTTCCGACACAAGGAAAGGCTATTTTGAAGTGGCCAGCGGCGGAACCATCTTTCTGGATGAAGTGGCCGAACTTCCCCTCTCAACACAGGTAAGGCTTTTACGCGTTTTGGAAACCGGCGAATTTTTAAAAGTAGGATCTTCAAAAGTTCAAAAAACCGATGTAAGGGTGGTTGCGGCAACCAACGTAAATGTTCAAAAAGCCATTCAGGAAGGAAAATTCAGGGAAGACCTCTATTACCGGCTGAACTCAGTCCCCATTTACATACCGCCCTTACGCGAACGCAAGGAAGACATCCATTTAATATTTAGAAAATTTGCTGCCGACTTTGCCGAAAAATACCGGATGCCGCCGTTACGGCTTACCCCCGAAGCGGTAAGGGTTTTGGAAAGCTACCACTGGCCGGGAAATATCCGGCAGCTTAAAAACATTACCGAACAAATTTCGATTATTGAACCGGAAAAGGAGATAACCGCCGAAACCTTAAAAAAATATCTCCCCGACCTGAACAAAACCGAATTACCTGTTTTGTACAGCAACAAAGAGAGTGAAAGCCTGTCGGAAAGGGAATTGCTTTATAAAGTACTGTTCGATATGCAACGCGACATTACCGAACTGAAAAAAATTGTTTATTCCAATATGGGAAAACCCGAACCCCATCAACAGGAAATGCCGGTTACCGATGAAGAGGTGATGGTTAAAACACTTATTCCGGTTGAAAACGAAAATCAGGAGCCGGGCCACATCATCATATCCAAACCCGACGAACAGCAACCCATCACCGAATCGGAAATCGTTGAAGAATCGCTTTCGCTGCAAGACCACGAAAAAGAGATGATTCGCAAAGCGCTTAACAGGCACAAGGGCAAACGCAAAGCTGCTGCAAACGAACTGGGCATTTCCGAACGAACACTCTACCGGAAGATCAAAGAATATAACATCAGATAAACTCAATATCCGGAAAAATAATTGTCAGAAATAATGAACTTAAAGAACAAAATATTTATGGCCGTATTTTCAGCAGTATTACTATTGCTGACCACAAGCCTGTTTTCGGGTTGCGGAGTATATTCGCTTACGGGAGCTTCGGTACCGCCCGAAGCCAAAACCATCTCCATCCAGTACTTCCCGAATAAAGCCGCATTGGTTGAACCTACATTGAGTCCGGTTTTTACAAATATCATTCGCGATAAATTTACGTCACAGTTAAACCTTAACATGGTTGAACGTAATGGCGACCTTGCCTTTGAAGGAGAAATTGTTGCTTACAAAACCATGCCGGTAGCCATTCAGGGCGACCAAACCGCTGCCATGAACAGGCTTACCATTACCGTTAACGTGCGCTTTGTAAACAAGTACGAACCCGATAAAGATTTTGAACAAAAATTTACCGAATTTTCCGAATACTCATCCGAACAGGATTTTAACAGCGTTAAAGCACAACTTGTACAACAAATTTCGGAAGCGCTGGCCGACGACATTTTTAATAAAGCGGTAATCAACTGGTAAACTTTAATCCGGTTTTCAAAATATTTATTCTTTTATTTTTCCTGCACATGGTGGCACTGTTACGATAACCGTTTTGAGCCATCCCCTTTGAAACATAACGATTTTTAATGTTCGGGGCTGTTAATGTAAAAATTAGATACCTTTGCAAACAATACCTTACAGCGGGAATAAATAAGGATGAACAAAGACCAATTCATATCATACCTCACAAACCCTGAAAAACTCAATGCGGAAACCCTGCAAGAGTTGAATGCACTGGTTAAAGATTTTCCCTATTTCCAGTCGGCCCGCATTTTACTTTCCATCAATCTTTTTAAAGAAAGAAACATCCGGTACGATCAGGAGCTTAAAACCACTGCCATTTATGCCGGAAACCGGAATATCCTGAAACGGCATATCGACAGGATTAGCCGCGACAGGGTTCGTATTGTGGTTGAAGAGCAGCAGGAACAAACCCGGCCTCAACCCGAAACGGAAGAAAAACAACCGGCCCATCCCGAAAGCAATGTTTCAACCTCAAAATCCGCCGGCGAACAAAAAACCGCCCAACCCCCCGAACCGGCAAAATCATCTCCGGAAAAAACCTCAGAAGAAGATACCATTGCGCAGTTAAAAAAGATTATTGAGCAACGTATCAGAGAAATAGAAGCGGAGAAAAAATTAAAAGGAGAAGAAAAGAAAAAACCGCTTTCAAAAAAAGTGAAAGCAAACATTATTGACGAATTTATTACCAACGACCCTTCCATCTCGCGTTCCAAAGGCGAATTTTACGACCCGTTGGCTAAAGCCAAACAGAGCGTAGTGGAGCAGGAAGACATTGTTAGCGAAACGCTTGCCAACATCTATTTCGATCAGGGGTACTATAAAAAAGCCGTTTTAATGTATGAAAAATTAATTTTGAAATTTCCGGAAAAAAGTAGTTACTTTGCAGCCCTTATTGAAAAAGCTAATAACGAGTTAAACAATAAATAATAAAACAATGTATATTTTATTCTCAATCGTCATTTTAGTTGTCAGCATTTTGCTGGGATTGATTGTTTTGGTTCAGAACCCCAAAGGAGGCGGATTGGCTGCCAACTTTTCGGGGGGAAGCCAGTTTATGGGTGTTAGGCAAACCGCTGATATGCTCGAAAAACTTACCTGGGGCTTCGGCATCGGCATTCTTGTTTTAAGTCTTGCCGCCGCTACCATTATTCCGCGTCAGATTAATACCGACGGACAGGAAGATTCGCAGCTTAAAAATAAAATTGAAAACACTGCCGCACCGGTTAACCTGCCAACAGCTCCTGCCGAAAATACAGGAAATTAAAAGTTTTAAAATATCTCTTTTTAAAATGTCAGAATGTCATAGATGTTCTGACATTTTTTTTGCCGTCAGGTTTGGCACGAATTATGACAAGGCCCACACAGTATTTAACCATAAAACCTGATAAAATATGGCAAACGTAAACATTAAACCGCTTGGCGACCGTGTAGTTATTGAGCCTGTAGAGGCAGAAGCAAAGACGGCAAGCGGTATTATTATTCCCGACACAGCAAAAGAAAAACCATCAATGGGAGTTGTTGTGGCAGTTCCCGAAGCCAACGACGACAATAATGTTACCGTTAAAGTTGGCGACAAAGTATTGTATGGAAAATATGCCGGAACCGAAATCACGCTTGAGGACAAAGATTACCTCATTATGAGCGAATCGGATATTTTGGCAATCGTTTAATTTCAGAAAAAAATAATTTAAAGAATAACCAAAAAATTTAGAAAAATGGCAAAAGACATTTTATTCGATCACGAAGCAAGAGAAGGCCTTAAAAAAGGTGTTGATGCATTATCAAATGCAGTAAAAGTAACCCTCGGCCCCAAAGGCCGTAACGTAATTATCGACAAATCGTTTGGTGCTCCTCAGGTAACCAAAGACGGTGTTACCGTAGCCAAAGAGATTGAGCTTACCGATGCTGTTGAAAACATGGGTGCTCAAATGGTTAAAGAGGTTGCCTCAAAAACCAACGATGTTGCCGGCGACGGAACAACTACCGCCACCGTACTGGCTCAGTCGATTTTTAACACCGGCCTTAAAAACGTAACCGCAGGTGCCAACCCAATGGACCTTAAACGCGGTATCGACAAAGCCGTTGCTAAAGTTATCGAATCCATTAAAAAGATGAGCCACGAAGTTGGCGACAGCAGCGACAAAATCGAACAGGTTGCTACCATTTCGGCCAACAACGATAAAACCATCGGTAAAATGATTGCCGAAGCCATGGGTAAGGTTAAAAAAGAGGGTGTTATCACCATCGAAGAAGCTAAAGGTATCGAAACTTATGTTGACGTGGTTGAAGGTATGCAGTTCGACCGTGGTTACATCTCTCCTTACTTTGTAACCGATACCGAAAAAATGACCACCGTTTTCGATAACCCTTTGATTCTTATCCACGACAAAAAAATCTCTGTTATGAAAGAGCTGCTTCCTATTTTGGAAAAAGCTGTTCAAACAGGCAAACCTTTACTCATCATTGCCGAAGATGTTGACGGCGAAGCACTGGCAACCCTCGTTGTAAACCGTTTGCGCGGTTCGCTTAAAATTGCCGCTGTTAAAGCTCCGGGCTTTGGCGACAGAAGAAAAGAGATGCTGGAAGACATTGCCGTTTTAACAGGCGGTGTGGTTATTTCCGAAGAAAAAGGTTACAAACTCGAAGATGCAACCGTTGAAATGCTTGGTGAAGCCGAAAAGGTAACCATCGATAAAGAAAACACTACCATTGTCAGCGGAAAAGGCGATGCAAGCAACATCGAAGCCCGTGTTAACCAAATCAAAGCGCAAATTGAAACCACCACATCGGATTACGACAAAGAAAAGCTGCAGGAGCGTCTTGCCAAACTTGCAGGCGGTGTTGCCGTAATTTATGTGGGTGCTGCCAGCGAAGTTGAAATGAAAGAGAAAAAAGACCGTTTTGATGATGCGCTTTCGGCAACACGTGCTGCCATCGAAGAGGGATTTGTTCCCGGAGGTGGTGTTGCCCTGTTACGTGCTGCCAACTCGCTTAACAAAGTAAAAGCCGACAATGAAGACGAAGAGATTGGTATTAACATCGTAAAAAGAGCTGTTGAAGAGCCCTTGCGCATTATTGTTGAAAACGCCGGTCTTGAAGGTTCGGTTGTGGTTAACGAAGTTAAAAACGGAAAAGACGACTACGGCTTTAATGCCCGTACCGAAACTTACGAAAACCTTACCGCTGCCGGTGTTATCGATCCTACAAAAGTAACCCGCGTGGCTCTTGAAAATGCTGCATCAATCGCCGGAATGCTGCTTACTACCGAGTGCGTTTTAAGCGAGCACAAAGAGGAAAATCCTCCGGCTCCTGCCATGCCTCCTATGGGCGGCGGAATGCCCGGCATGATGTAATCATCATTGCAAAATCAATAAAAAAACCGGCTTCTTTTAGAGGCCGGTTTTTTTATGGTTCAATCGGCAAAATTTTTCCTCTTCCCAAAACAATTATCTTTCAGTTCAAAATATTTATACTTTTACCAAAACAATTAATTATGAAGATGCTGATAACTACCGCCATTTTACTTTTTAGCCTCTTTACGGCAACATCGCAAGAGGTAAAATACCAAACATATAAAGCACAACTTAAATTAAGTGCCTCCAAAGAGGGAGAAAATTTTCAATGGACAAACAATAACATTGCCGTAACACTTAATTATAAAACCGGAGACTTTATACTTAAACTTAAAAACAGCGATTTTAAAGAAACTTTGGAAAACCGTAATACGGTTACCCAAGAGACAGAAACAGTAAAAGATACCGAATATCTGTTTAAAGGTATGTTTCCCATAAATAGCATCATCGACCAGCAAAGCATAAACCAAACCTACCCCATTGAGCTGCAACTTATTTGCGACGACCCTGAAATAGATAAAACGGTCAATTTTAAAATGGATATAACCTATCCCGGGTCGGGGCAATACAGAATTTTTACACTTAATGGAAAACTTTACAACGACGAACTGAACATCCCCGCTTTTACAGGTTTTGATAATGAAATTGAACTTTGGATTGTTTTCAACGCATTTGTCAGTAATTAATATTTACCAACCGCTGAAAAAATATTACGGAATACTTATTGATTTCAAATTTTACTCCGCAGAGCCAACCTTTCCGGTCTCCACCCGCGAGGCTTTGTTCGACCGAAAAGGTTAAGAAAATTCAAGATTTAGAAGTTCAAAGTTTGAAAGTTTAGAGGTTTGAGAAGTTGAGATAGTTGCTTTGTACTGAGTACCCCCTTCCACACAGCCTACCGTCATTCCGAAGGAGGTACGACTGAGGAATCTCCCCTGCATCAACCTGCCTCTGCAGTAAATGGGAATCCAGTCATCTTTATTAGGGGATTTCTCGGTCGTACCTCCCTCGAAATGACGGG
>CAYNVN010000086.1:0-15906 GCA_964400655.1 uncultured Lentimicrobiaceae bacterium | reverse complement strand
GATTTTCCGATTGGATTTTTAAGGCCCAGCATTTGTACGGCTTTTTGATTTAAAATAATGCACGATTTATCATCTGGTGTGCCGTTAAAAAATCTTCCTTTTAACAAGTCAAATTGCATGGTTTCGCAAAATCCGGCTTGTACTCTGTATTCGTTAATGTCTTTTGCATCGTATTCCGACTGGCCGAAATTATATAGCATCTGGCCGCTGCAGCCACCACCCATAAAATGAGCCGAAGTTGCCTGTTTAATAACAAAGGGCAGTTTTTTCAGTTCTTCTTTAATGGCACTGTTTTTTGACCGGATTTTATTGTCGAATCCCGAAATTCCGATTACGTTTTCAGTATTAAATCCAAGCGGATATTTTTTTAGATAAGAGAGTTGGGCATGAATTATTAACAGAACGGTTATTAAAAAAATACTAATGGTAAATTGTACCAAAACCGAAATTAATGCCAGGATTTTTTTACGTTGTTTGGTGCCTGAACCTCCTTTGATGGCGTTGATAATATTGATTTTTGAGAGATAAACAGCGGGGTAACTTCCGGCAAGAAGTATTATAACGATAAATACGACAACACTTCCGGTTATTGTTACGGGGTTGATAAAATGAAACTGTGAAATATCGATATAAATAAGATTTGCAAACCGTGGTAATAAGATTGCAATAAGTAAAAACGATAATGCAAAAGCTATAGTGGTAAAAAGTGTGGTTTCAAAATATAAACGTCCGGCCAGGTTTAAAAACCCTGCTCCGAAAGATTTACGGATACCGGTTTCGAGCGACCGCTTTTCGCCGTAAAGCACAAATAAATTAACATGGTTAACAATGGCAATAAGCAAAATAAATGCGACAAGAATACCCATAATATACATCCCTTTTATATCGGCTTTTTCCGACAGGTCGAAGTCGGCAATGGTGTGCATATGTAAACTTGTAAGTGGTTCGATACCCGACTTAGGGTTTTCCATAAATCCATCAAAATGGTTTTTAAGTATCTGATTGTAAACGGATGATATTTTTTTATTAGCCTGATTAAAAGCCGATTGGTTTTTAAGCAGGTAATAGGTAAAAAATTCCAGTCCGCCAAAATAGTTTTGGTTTAAGGTGGACATGGAAGCAAGCAGGTCGAAATGAAAATGGGTGTTTACCGGCATTTCATTAACTATTCCGGTTACCGTAAATTCATCATCGTTAATTTTGATTATTTTTCCGAGGCAATTGTTGTTACTAAATAGTTTTTGCGCCAGTGTATTTGTAATTACCACACTGTTTTTTTTCGCAAGTGCCCGGTTTTTTTCCCCTTCGATTAAGTTGAGGCCAAAGACTTTAAAAAATGGTTGGTCGGCATACAAAACTCTTTGGTTTATAAAGCGTTTGTTATTTAATATAATATTGCTTTTGCCCCAACGGTATATTTGTGCGGCTGCCTCTATTTCGGGTATTTGTTCGGGTAACACTGTATAGGCTTCTCTTAAACAGATAGGAAATACTTTTAAAGTTCCGTTTTCAATATCGGCATTGTATAATCTGACCACCCGCTGTTTATTGGGGAAAAATTCATCGAAGCTGCTCTCAAATTTGATGTAAAAGATCAGTAACAGCGCAGCCGTTAGTCCGATAACTAAACCCGGCATACTTACAAAAAGCAAAAGTTTACTTCTTTCTAAATTTCTAACGCTTTGTTTTAACAGGTTTATCATTAACTGTATTTTTCATAAATTTAATTGGTCTTAAATTAGTTGTGTTATTCTGTATAGTCAGGCAGGCTCCTCATATACATCATCACTTTATTTATTAACCTCATTTGGTTATTTGTTTACTCATACCTGAGTGCTTCCACCGGGTTTTGGCGTGCCGCCCTGAAGGTATGCCAGCTTACCGTTAGCATGGCAATGGCCAATGCCGTAATGCCGGCAAAAGCAAATATCCACCAACTGAGTTCAATTTTGTAGGCAAAGTTTTCGAGCCAGCGATTCATGGCGTACCAGGCAACAGGGGTTGCCACAAAAAAGGCTACAATTACCCATTTTACAAAATCCTTATTGAGCAATATCACAATTTCTGAAACAGTGGCTCCGTTTACCTTTCTGATGCCAATTTCTTTGGTTCGTTGCTGGTTGTAAAACATCGACATGGCAAAAATGCCCATCACCGAGATAACAATGGTAAGAAAAGCAAAGTAACCTACTATTTTTGAGGTTCGTTTTTCATTTTCGTACCATTTTTGAATGGATTCATCAAGAAATTGGGAAGAAAACGGGATGTTGTTAATATAATCGCTGTAAGCCTTTTTTACTTTGTCGGCAGTAGTTATAGCGGTTTTCCCGTCAAGCTGTACCAAAATGCTCCATGCGTAATCTGTTGAATCCATCAGTTCAATCATTACAGGCCCTATTTTTTTTCGTAACGACCTGAAATTAAAATCGTCAACCACTCCCAAAACAGGGATTGTATTTTTTTGAATGACTACCGAAGCGGGGGGTGGCGAATCGGGCAGCTCCAACGTTTTTAATCCGGTACGATTTAGCCAGATACCCTTTTTAGAGTATGCGGCATTTGTAGGTTCGACGTGCAAATTAAGCATTTTAAAAAATGAAGAATCAACCACAAAAAACTGAAAGCTGACGGGTTTGTCGTGATAAACAAAAGTGTTGTTGTTTCCGCCGTCCACAGGTGTTCCTTTGGTGAATGAAACATCTTTTACGCCGGGAATACTCAATAATTTATTTTTTAATCCGGCATATTGTTCGGGTTTTAGGCTGTTGTCAAGCATAAGAATATTATCGCTGCTAAAACCCGGATTATGATTTAACATAAACTTTGTTTGATTGTATATTACAAAGGTTGATATCAAAAGTACAATCACCACGACATATTGAAAACCTATCAAAATTTTTGAATAAACCGATTTTGTTTTTCGGCGAAACCCGCCTTTTAAAACTTCAACGGCTTTTAACCTTGTAATAATAACTGCGGGAATAATACCTGATATAAAACCGATGAGTATTACCATCAATATCAAAAGAAGTATCATTTTTCCCGAAAATTCGTTGTTAAGGTTAAGTTGTGTATTCAGCAATCTGTTAAAAACGGGCTCAGCCAGAAAACCAAATAATAGTGCTAACCCAAAGGAAACCGCGCATAAAATAACCGATTCAACAATCTGCTGCACGATTAATCTGCCGCGGGAGCTGCCCATTAGTTTTTTTATGGCCAGTTCTTTAACGCGCATCCCCGATCGGGCGATGGTTAAATTCATGTAATTTATGATAGATAATATTAAAATCATCACCACGATGGCCAGCAACACCAAAATAAAAGTTTTGCTGTTTTGTTTTATTCCCCTTCCTTCTATTGTGCTAAAATAGGTTTCGGAAAGGGGTTCCGGTATTACCTCTTTAACCAGTTTTTTACGGTAAATCCAAAAATCTTTTAAAAAGCGTTCTTTAATTTGAGGGATTTTTGCAGGCAGGTTGGTATTGGGTTTTGCCAGCAGATACAAATCGAAGGAGCAGATACCGTAATTTTCCATCAGCGTGGGATTTTCCCAAATATCGGCAAGAAACTTAAAATTTAAAATGGCATCATATTTATTAAAATGGGTTCCTTTTGAAATATCTTTTACCACGGCAGTTACCGTGCATGGGTGTTTAAGATCGACCATTATCTGTTTTCCGATTGGCGATTTGTTGCCGAAAAGTTTATGAGCCAACGACTGTGTAAGAACCATGGAATTTTTGGTTTTTAAAGCATCTTCAGCATTTCCTTCAACAAGAGGAAGGGTGAATATTTTGAAAAAGGATGAATCGGCCATTAAATAATCGAAAGCGATTTTTGAACCTTCGGGAGTGGTAATAACTCCTGTTCCGTCGTAAATACGGGTAAAGCTTTCAATTTCGGGAATTTCGTTTTGCAACATCCGGCCTATTGGCGGCGATACATTTGAAAACTTTTCGTTACGTAACCTGTAAATTCTGTTACGGTTTGTTTGCGACCGGTTTACCGATAATTCGTTGTTGATGTAAACACTTAGTAATATTACAAAAGTTAATGAAATGGTAAATCCCAATACGGTTATTACCAAATAGAGCTTGCTTTTGGCAAGATGTTTAAAAAAGGTTTTTAAGTTGAGCAAAAACATATTATTGATTTTCTTTAATTTATTCCTGATATTTTATCGATTTGGCCGGATTAATGTTTGAAATTTTGTAAACACTTGTTACAACCGTAATAAATACCAATAAAAATGAGGCAGAAAAAGCTATAATATATGGTTGTAAACTAAACCCCGTGTGGTAAGCATACTCGCTGAGCCATCGGTTTGAAATATATAATGCTATGGGGATGCCAATTATGTTTGCCGCAAAAACCATTGCCATAAACTCGGTAACAATAAGTTTAATAATGGTTTTGGTAGTGGCACCATACACTTTACGTATGCCGATGGTTTTAGCTTTTTGTCTGATTAAAAAAACCGAAAGAGCAAATATGCCAAGCATTGAAATAAAAATGGCAAGCAAAGTAAACAGGTTAAAGGTTTTTTTAAGCTGAATCTCTTTCATATATAAGTTTTTAATGGCATCTTTAACGTTGATGTATTCCAACGGTTCGTCGGGTACAAAGTCATTCATTGTTTTCTTCAGAAATGAAATTGTTGAGGTGTCGGTTTTTTGACGATATCGTACTACTATCTCCCACAAATTATCTTTGGTAAGACAAATAATCATAGGGGTAATCTTTTCTTTTAATGAACGCATATAAATATCATCAAAAACACCAATAACTTTATAGTTTAACGAGTCTGACCTGGTTATTAGTGAGCCTGTTGCATTATCGGGCAATTCAAATGTTTTAATTGCCGATTTTGATATCAGTACTGCATTACCGTCGTCGCTGCCAAAATCTTTTGAAAAGTCTCTTCCCTGAATAATATTTAATTCTAAGGTTTTTACAAAATCGTAGTCAACATCAAGCTGTTCAACTACAATTACTTTGTTTTTTTGTTTTTGACCGGGAAATTCTATTTTCTGCCAACCGGGATCGGGAGGTGTATAACTTGCAGCCGAGGCATTAATAATATTCGGATTGTTTTTGATGGTTTCAATAAATTCGTGCAGATGGGGTAAGAAGTCATCATCAATAAATATTTTAATAAGGTTTTCTTTATTATAACCCTGATTGGTGTTTTCGGCATAGTTTATTTGAGCCGATATTGTTTGTAAAAAAATAAGCAACACTACAAATATAACAATCTGTAAGATAATGAGGGTGAACCTGAACCATGACCTTGAATTTTTAATAAGATTAGTATTGCGCAGTGCTTCAACCGGATTTAATTTTGTAAGAAAAACCGCCAGAAAACTTCCTGAAAAAAGGCCGACTATTACGGTAATAATTATTAGCCCCGTAACGGCTTTCAGGTTTAAAAGCATCTCGAGGTGAAGGTTGGTTCGTAAAAGGTAATTTACAAACGAAAGTGAAAAATACATGATTAATATTGAAACGGGAACGGCAAGCAGTGTGGTAACAATGCTTTCGGTAAAAATTTGTTTCACAAGTATTTTGCGTGAGGCTCCAATTGTTTTCTTAATTCCTATCTCTTTGAAACGAGTTACGGCTTGTGCCGTTGATAAGATAATGTAGTTTACGGCGGCAATAAATAAAATAAGTAAAGCAATTAATACAAAGGTGTAAATTTTTTGTATGTCTCCCCATTTCATGGTATTGCTTAATTGCCTGGAATTAAAATATATGCTGTCGAAGGGTTGAAAGGAGTATTTTGATGTGATTTTTTCTCCGCCGTATTTTTTTATAAAGGCGGGTATTTTATTTTCTAAATCGCGGATGTTAAAATTGTCGGGCACCAAAATATAGGTTTCGTAATTAGAGGCAGACCAGCTGTATTTCAGTTTTTCATCTTTATAATAACGTTTTGATCGTTCCCAAACAAAGTCGATGTGGCAAAAAATTTGACCTCTAAATGTTGATTTAAGCGGAATATCTTTAATAACACCGTCAACCGTTAACACAAACGTTTTATTATTAAGACGCATTTTCATCTCTTTACCTGTTGCATTTCCGTCGGGAAAATATTTGTCGGCAATACGTTTGGTAATAACTACCGAAGAGGGTGATTTTAAGAAATCGTTTTTGTTTCCGCTAATTACGGGTAAAGTAAATATGTCAAAAATCGAAGGGTCGGCTCCGTAAACTACATATTCGGGTATAAAATCGTTGTTTTTTTTAAACGATACGCCAAAAATGTATCCAATGCGTGCCGATTTTTTTACTTCGGGGAAATCTTTTAAAAGGTATTCCGAAAAATAATATGGGGTATAGGGCTGTGTGATTTTATACTGGTCGTCGGTTCTAAGAACTCTGTAAATATTTTTGTGGTTGATGTGGCATTTATTATAACCGGTTTCCTGTAAAATATACAGCAGCATAAAAAACGACCCTGCCAGCCCTACCGATAGTCCGATAATATTTATAAATGAGAAGAATTTATTTCTCCAAATATTACGAAAAGCATTGTTTATATTTTTAATAACCATTTTGATAAGTTTTAATCAAGTTCCAGCCGTTGGTTATCGCCAAAGGTTTCGTAATTGGAGATTACCACCTTTTCACCGGGTTTCAGTCCTTCAAGCAGTTCATAAAATTTAGGATTTTGCCGTCCGATTTTGATGTATCTCTTTACGGCGTATTGTTGGTCGGGGGATAGAACAAAAATCCACTGACCTCCCGTTTCCTGGAAGAAACTTCCCCGCGGAAGCAATAAAGTTTTTTGCGGATTTCCCAATTGTAAACGAGTGTAGTAGGTTTGTCCGGTGCGCATATTGTCGGGATGTTTTCCGGTAAATACCATTTCCACACGAAATCTGCCGTTTCGCACTTCGGGAAATACTTTTCTGATTCGAAGTTTGAATTTTTGACCTTGTCGTTCCAAATCAGCGGTTAGTCCGGCTTTTACTTTGTCAATGTAATGTTCGTCAATTTGAGCGACAACCTTATACGAGGTAAGTACGTTAATTTGTCCGATACGGCTTCCTTTGGGAACCGATTGTCCGATTTCCACATCCAACGAACTTAGCTGCCCGTCAACCGGCGCTTTAACGTTGAGGTTTTCTTTGCGCTCGCGAACCAGTTGAAGGTTTAGCTCCATATTGCGTAAGTTATCGTTCATTTGTTTAACCTGAATGGAGCGGTAAACCGAGTCCTGTTTTTGGCGTTCAATATAAAGCTCGTAGCTGCGTTGTGCAAACTCAAAATCTTCCTTCGATTTCAGGTAATCTTCTTCAGGAATCAGTTTATCGGCATAAAGGGTTTTGTTTTGTTCGTAGGCTCTTTTTTTACGTTTAATATCGTATTCGAGGTTAAGGAGTTCGCGTTTTATTTGAATGCGTTCCTGTTCCATGGTAACCATGGTATTGCGTAAAAAGTTACTTTTTTCGGCCAGTTGGGCTTCGCTGTTAAGGATGCTTAAATTAAGGTCGGGGTTGCTGAGGCGCAATATCACATCGCCTTTTTTAACCATGGTTCCCTCTTCCGTTACTTTTTCTTCAACCCTGCCGCCTTCGCGGGCATCGAGGTAAATGGTGGCGATGGGTTCAACATTTCCGGTAACGGTAATGTAGTTGTAAAAGGTTCCCCGGGTTACCGTGGCAATGGTTAGTTTATCTTTTTCAACACGGTAGGTGGAGAGGTTTTGGGTGAAAAATGCTTTGTAAACAACAAGCAAAAACAGAATAATACCTGCCGCTATGTAGAGGTGTTTTTTTCTGATTCCTTTTTTCTTTTCTATTGGTCGATCCATGGTGTATGTTTTTTTTCTTTTGTCATTCGGCCCGGCCTTTAATTCAATGATTATTTGCTCTCGTTGGTCGTGTTATTCAGCTGCCATTGGCCGCACCCGATTTTACTTCTCTTTTTTTTGTTTACACTTTTTTCAAACTTTAAGCGCTTTTGATTGGATATTAACGATTTATAATCCAACCCCTAACTCTCAACTCTTAACTCCTAACTCCTAACTCTTAACTCTTAACCCTCAACTCCAGGCACTCCCAACTCCTTACCGGTACAAATGTTCCCAATTACCCTTTCTGTAAAACTCCAGCATTTGCATGCGCATGATATAAATCAGCTTTGCTTTAAGCAGGGTGGCTTGTGACGAAATATATCGTTGTTTAGCCACATCGTAATCGGTGGTACCGGCCAGTCCTTTTTCCATTTTAGCGGTTATGTTTTTTAACGATAACCGGCTAAACCGGTTTAATGCTTCAGCCGACAGGTATTCGCTTTTTGCCGATCTCAAATCATCAACGGCTTTCCAAATTTCGGTATAAAGGGTTTCGCGTTCTTTTTCAAGCAATAGTTTTTGGTTATTAAGTGCTATTTGTTTTCTTTTTATTTTGCTGTGTGTTAAAGCATTATTAAACAACGGTATGGAAACACCCATATTTACCCATTGGTTTTGATTGTTTTCGAGTTGTTTTGTAAAAGTCATCTCAGCACCGTCGAAAAAGTTGGTACTGTATCCTCCCGAAATATAAATTCGTGGTGAAATATAGCCTTTGGCTATTGCCAGTTCTTTTTTAGATGCACGATAAAGCATCTCCTGTTGCCTGATTTGGGGCATGGCATTTATTGATTTTGTAAATAACGAATCCACATCGGGTATTGGTTGTAATGAGATTTGAAATGTGATGGCGGTATCAACATTAAACGGGGTTGAAGCGCCAAGTCGTAGCAATTGTTTGAGTTCGAGCAGTGTTTTGTTATAAAGATTTTGTGCACGGGTTAAACTTAGCATATCGCCTGCATGCTGGCTTTGTAACTCCTGAACCGTAAGGGTGGATTCTCGTCCTACTTTCACAAATATTTTTGTTCGTTCAATCTGTTTTTCCGACAATGCAACCTGATTTTTGGCTACTTCAACCAGTCCGCTGCTGTACACAACCGTATAATAGGCGGTAAGTATTTTAAAAACAAGTTGATTTTTTTTAAACAACGCTTCCTGTTTATCGGCAGCAAGCAGATAGTTGTTAAAACGTATGGTATTGGCTTTTACCAACCCCTGAAAAATATTTACGGAGGAGTTAACCCAGTAGTAATTTTGCATGGTGCGGTTAAAGGTAACGTCGTTGGTATTGGGATCGATGTTACGTCCGAAGTTTACATTAACCTGGCTTCCGGCTTCCAAATCGGGAAATAGAGAGGCTTTGCTTTGCTGCAAATTTATTTGTTGTGTTTTAACGCTGTTGCGGGAGATGGTAAGGTCGATGTTGTTATTTTCTGCATAATCAATACATCTGGTAAGATTCCAGGTTTGTTGGCAGAATGCAGAAGCAGAAAAGAATAATATTAAAGCCGGAATTATTATCCGTTTTAATAATGCAACATTTAAACTTGCTATATTGGTAACCGGAGGGATCATATTTATACTGTCGATTGTTTTGTTTGGAGAACCAATGGCTGTACCAAAAACATTAACAAACAGTAAAACAGTGCAATATGGTTTTACGGGGTGGGCGGTAACATTTTTAAGTGTCAAAAAATTTTACGGGTTGTGTTTAAAATATTTACATGAGTGGTTAATGATTTAAAAGTTTGCAGAAAAACAGTGTTGTCGCAAATGTGTGAATGTTTTTTTAAGCTGTAAAAAAATGCGGCACCCGGTTAACCGGATGCCGCATTTTATATTAACTAATTAAGGAATTAGCGACGTACAAGTATCTTGGAGAATACCTGATTATTTGTTTCTGAATAAACGGTTAAAATATAAATACCCTGAACGGTGATGTTAGGGTTAATCACCAGCTCATTACCATACGGCATTATTTTTTGCCTATAAACAACACGTCCCGTAACATCAGAAAATTTTATATAATAGTTTTGGTTGTGGTTGCCTTTAAACAATATTTTTACACTGTTATCAAACGGATTGGGATAAGCGTTAATTAGCAAATTGGGGTTATGGTTCTTTTGGTCAACTCCCACATAAGCGGCATCAAAATGGTAGGTATAGATTAATGTTGCCGGATGCGTTGGTTTGCCTTCGTACGAGTCGGCTACCCTGATGGCATCTTCGTTGGTAAGACTTACACCCGTACCGGTTATTTTAATAACAACGTTATTTCCCGATGCCCATTCTTCTCCGTCAATTACCGCCTGTAACAGTGTTTTAATATCGGGAGTTTTTTGCGCAGGACCTGTTACGCCGGTTTCGTTCCATGCCGGAGGAGCCCAATATACCGAATCGTTATTCATTTCTCTGGAAGAAACATTCAGGCTGTCGTCATCAAAAGGTGCTGCGCTACCGGCTTTTTCGGAGAACAGCAAAAACTCTGCAAATTGGTTATCTGTTTCATCGGAACGGAACTGAATAAATGCACTGTCGATTACCGCACCTTTAGGAATAAATACTTTCTGAAAACGTAAACCTATTTTTTGAAAACCGTTAGGTGTACCATGATCAAATTCATAGTCGTCAAACATCATTTCCAGGTCGCTGCTGTTAAAGTACACCAGTCCCGCCTGAGTTTCTTCAATGTCATCCTGACCGTTTTTTATAGGTACTTCAACGGTTTCGGTGAAAATTCCCACATTAATACTTAATGTTTCTTTGTCCGTCAGGCCTGTTTGATCAAATGCCACCGCTTTAACAAAATACTGGCCGTCGGCGTACGAACGGGTAAAGGTATAAGGTTGTGATGTTACCGTTGATTCGGCTTGTCCGTTAACATAAAACACAACGCTGTCTATTCCGTTTCCTTCGTTTGCAACTTCCACTTCGAGGGTAATATTATCGCCGTTAACATAAACGGTTTGAGTATTTTCGGGGAAATATATATCGGGTTTATTCATTGGCGGTGCAGGTGTTATTTCTACTACCGGACCGTTAGACGGGTTCCAGATGTCAATATTTTCAGGCAGTGTAAATGGGTCGTCATTGGACACTTCTCCAACTTCATCGGCATTATCGGTTTTTACAGTTCGTACTTCAATTTTATTTTGGTCGATAAATATTAATTTGAACTGATAAAATTTTCCTGAATTTCTGGTCCATGTTTTATCGTTGTTGTTGTTACGGAGAGGAGCACCCCAACCGCCTTCGCCAACATAAACACAACCATATGTGTTGTTCCGAATAAAACCTTCATCGTTACCCGGCAAATCAGAAGGTTCAACAGGCCAGGTTTCTTTTACCGTATGAGCATCACACTCAACAACCAGGCGAACATTATTGTTGTAAAACAGGTGTGCCCACGCATCGTAGGCGGCATCATTATTGGGCTTACTTGCATAATGGGGGCGCATGGGCTTGTGATATTGAGCCATTTTCCACTTTGTTTGTGTATTGGCATTTAAATCGTTTTTAAGCCAGGTAAGCTGATTGCCCGATACCGAAACTTCTGTATTTAATGTATAAATACGAATGATATTATCTCCAAAGGTGTTTGCATAATAATATTTGTTATCAGGTGTGTCGAACAAATAATAAATTACTTCCTGACTTTCGTGGTTTCCCATTGCAGGTATAACGGGAATCATTCTTCCGTCTGCAGAGGTTGTATATTGCCAGTCGTCAAGCCATTCTTTCCATTGGGTTGAAGTATTGTCTTCTGTCATATCTCCTCCAAAAAGTACTACATGGGGTTTTAGTTTCGATACCAGTAAATTAGCTCTCTGACGAGGTTCTCTGTTGGTTCTGGAGTCACCTCCGGCAATGATGGAAAGCCGGCTTGTATCGTTGGGTGCTGTTTTAAACCAATATCGCTGGCTTGTTCCTTCGCTGTCGTGAATTACAAAATAATACGCGGTGTTTGGTGTTAAACCGGTAAGGCGTGCAAAATGGTTGTTCATATTTTTATATTCGGCGACCCTGTCCACATCTTTTTGAAAAGCATATTGTGTGTAATCGGTGCCGTGGTCGGTTACATCGTAATAAACTATCGGATTATCACCGCTTATCTGATTCCATCCGATGGTGATGGTTGTTGCCGGATTGTTTATTATAATGATTCGGTATTTGTCGTTTGCCGAAAACAACCGGCCGGATAAAAACAGCAGATTAAATAACATGACCGGCCATAAAATGGACTTAACTGTAAGTGGGTTTAAATTTTTCATGAGCACAATTTTTATGTTTGGGTGAAAATATGCAACAAACTTAATTTATGAAAATATATTACCGTATATTTTTCTTCGATTGATGTACTATCAAATCAGATTTAGCTACTATTTAGCTACTACAAATATCCTTTAAACAAACATTAATGGCCACGGGTTGACGTTTCGTCTTATTACTGCTCGTTGTTATCCCGAAGGAGGCACGACTGAACGCTAAACCCGAAATGCTGAACGTTCAACTCCAGGCACTCAATAATTGCAGATTTATGATTGCGGATTTTTGATTTATGATTTGGCCTGACGGCTGTTCAAGGTTCAATGTTTGGATGTTTAAAGTTTGAATGAACGACGTGGTTTTAACTCCAGGCACTCCAAATTTTAGCGCACTTTAGGCACTTAATAATTGCAGATTTATGATTGCAGATTTTTGATTTTTGATTGGCCTGTTTGGTAGGTTTGAGGCTGGGAAGTTGGGAAGTTGAGAGGTTGAGAAGTTGGGAACTGGTTGCTTGGTGCTTGGTGCGGGATGCTTGTTGTTGCCCTTTCCGTACAGCCCCGCCGTCATTCCGAGGGAAGCGAAGCCGAAAGCTTTCGGTGAGCGACGAGGCCCGCCCGAACGTACCGTTCGGTACGGGCGGGAATCTCCTGAGTAGCAGCCTGCCTCTAAAAAGAGAGTTCAGTCGATTATAGCAGGGGATTTCTCGGTCGTGCCTCCCTCGAAATGACGAGATAATTTGAATGAACGACGTGGTTTTGAAATTTTATTTTTGATATTGAGGATTTTTCCCGCCTGCCGGACGGGCAGGTTTGTGATTTGGTGCTTGTATTTTGGTGCTTAAATTTTGAGGCGCTACGGGCACAATGAAAAAAGCTACCCGGCAGGATAGCTTTTTTCATTATTTAAAAAGAAATTATTATTAGCTGATTTTTTCCTCTTCATCCTCCTTATGGAGTTTGTAAAGTTTCCGGCTTCCATAGGCGGCACCCATTCCCAAAAGGATAAATAAACCGCTTCCAACGGGAGCACCGCCTCCAATGGGCTGATCTCCGGCCTCGGGTCCTCCGGGAGGATTACTCGGCCCCATCACCTGCGCGTTAACATTAATTGCAAAAAACAATGTAAAAATTAAAACGGATAATATTGATATAACTTTTTTCATCTTTTTCATGTTTTTAAGTGGACAGATTATTTAGTAATTAAAATTTTGTTTGTATAAACATTGGTTTCGGTAATAACCTGAACCACATAATAGGCCATTCGGTCGGAAACCCAAATTTTAGTCAGTTTTTGTCCGTCGGGCACTTTTCGTTCGGTTACCAGACTTCCCGAAATATCATAAATGGCTACCTTTTTAATTTTTTCGTTGGTTACATTTTTAATGTAAGCATAATGTTGCCATGAATAGATATTAACGCGGGCCTCATCATTTTCATCGATGGCCGTAGGACCGAAGAAATGAAGGATAAACCTGTCGTGAGGCTCATAAGAAGTGGCGGTAAATGTATAATGCGGATTGTTGTTCAGATATATCCATTTATCGTTGTCCTTTTTGTCTTCCAGCCAGATTTCATTTCCCGCTTCAAAGGAGTCGATTCCTTCAAAGTCGAAAGTATAATCAGCAGTATAACCACACTGGAAATTCACCGGAACACTAACCATATCGCCTTGCAGGCCTTCGAGAGGCAGGAAGTCGATGGCAAGTTTCGAGTTGTCATCAGCTACACATTCAATTTGTGTGGCATCATCGTACATACTGTTCCTTTTGTAAGCATCAATTTCTTCGTCATATCCATAGGTTGCATCATCAACAAACCTTACAACCAGTTCGTCACGGTAACCATAATCGCCACCGCTAACTTTCATGGTTAACTCATTGGTATTGATATCACGGAAAGCATCGTTGCTGTGCACTCTGAAACTATTTTTAAAGGTAACCGTTCCGGCAGAAGTGGTTTCAACAAAAAACGCCTGACCAACCTGAATATATTGCTGGCTACCCGATCCCCCCGAACGAGTAATATAACTACCTGCCGATGGATCCCATAGCCAGTATTTATTATTAATGATACCACTGTTTGAAGCATCGGTTGCAAAGGCATCAAAATCTATTGCGGAGGGGTAAGGGTTGCTGATTAATTCAGTATAATTATTACTATATGATAAAGCAGGAGGGTTTACATCACCGGTTAAAAATTCTCCGGTCATATTCAAAGTATAATTTGTTGCATCAGTAGTTGAAAGTGCTATTCCATCACCTGAATGAATTTCAGCAGTAAGAGAGTAAATGTTTTGCCAACCATTAACCGAATCCTGAGACTCATCCCATTCATAAGCATATGTATTACCGGCTGATAAATTAAACGCACTTAAAAAAGCACCTGTACCTGAACCCGTGTAATTTTCTTCATCTACAGTAGGGCCGACAGTGTGAATATAAAAGTCACCTACTCCCGCACTGTTACTTAAATAGGTTTGAACCTTAGCCGTACCGCTTGTTCCGTAGGTAATGGTTCCGTTATCAATAAAAGAGCCTACACCTGTTGCATCGGCCTGTACTTCTACACCCTCAACGTTATTAATTTCTGTAGAGCCGCTTACCGTTGCATATCCTTTAGCGGGTAAATATAATTTACCTCCATTATTAATTTTAAGATTACCTCCAATATTAAAGTAAGTATTACCTGGTTGCGCAGACAGATCAGGCACCGTTACATGAGCGAGACTATCGATTAGGATATTACCACAAACGTAAGCATAATTTGATGTTGTATTATAAGAATCTGGATAATTCCCTGACGCACCGGTAAATGGTATATAAACATTTTCTGTTGTTTGATAAGGCCAATATCCGGTATTTGTGGCATTACCACATTCGTTTTCCCAGTTGTTGGTTTGATTCCAATAATCAGGAGCACCTCCCGGACCAGTACCTCCTCCTACCCAAACAAACTCGTAAATTAAAGTGGGGAAATCGTAATTTGGAACAGAGCCGTTAACAACAGGGAAATAAGTTGTAGCAGTAGGTGCTCCTTGTGCCCAAACTAAATCCTGCGCTACCCATAAATGAGGAGCAACATCAAAATTAGTTGTTCCGCCTGGCCCTGTAACTTTAAATTCAACAATTGTTTCCCAAACGTTTATGGTCCAATCATGATCTGCATTAATTGGTGCTTGGTTCATTACAAAATTTCTCCAATAATATGTATCTTTAGTTTGTTTTGCTCCAAGACCATCAACAATTGTATAAAAATTGTTAGAACATAACACCTCAACATCAGCACTACTTGTATTCGGCCATCTAATTTCAAAACTAATCTGTGTAATCGGCATACCGCTAGTAGGGACAACAGCCGGGTCAACAGCTCTAACCTGATACTCCAAATAACCTTTAGAGTTATTTATAACCCTTGCTTCAAACTGCGTTTGTGCCAATAAAGATCCACTTATCAGATATAATGCAGTAAATAATTTTATTATAAGTAAAAACTTTTTCATCGTAATATCTTTTTATAATTAATTAGGTAAATGAGCTTTAAAAATATTTCCCGGAGTAGTCGTTCCTATTACATTTAAAACAGTTCCTTTATCAGAATTTGATCCTGACGCGTATTGTACTTCACCATCCAAATTAACATCTGTTCTTTTATAAACCGATGATAATATATTTCCCGGAGTAGTTGTTCCGACTTCATTTAAAATCGATCCTTTATCGGAATTACTACCCGAAGCGTATTGAATTTCACCATCATTATTTGCATCTCCTTCCCACA
>CAYNVN010000085.1:0-2379 GCA_964400655.1 uncultured Lentimicrobiaceae bacterium | reverse complement strand
CAGCCAGTCGTAATAATTGCTTTCGTAGTATTTTCCGAAACCGTTGTTGGCTTCGGTTTTTTGCATATTGAGGATTTCAAGGATGTTGCTGTCTTCCGACTTTTCCAGGTCCAGTTCGTAACGAACCAGTTTTTTATAAATATCAACCCAGTCATCGTTTTCCAGATGATCCATCATACGCATGCTCAGTTCGCGAAACTGTTGCTGATAGTTCATGGTTGCTTTTTCGCCGGCCAGCTTGCGGTTTTCGAGGTTGCGTTTAAGCGAAAGCAGAATTTGTGTCGGTTTAACCGGTTTTATCAAATAGTCGGCAATGTTTGATCCGATGGCATCTTCCATAATGGATTCCTCTTCACTTTTGGTAATCATCACCACCGGAAGGTTGGGAAACGTCTCTTTGATTTTTTCAAGTGCTTCAATTCCCGATATGCCCGGCATCTGTTCGTCTAAAAAAACAATATCAAAATGTTGTTCGTGAGCCAGCTCAATGGCATCGCTTCCGTTGTTTACCGCTTCAACATCGTAACCTTTTTCCTGAAGAAATATAATGTGTGGGCGCAACAGGTCAATTTCATCGTCGGCCCATAAAATTCTAATTTTGCTCATAGTTTTGTGATTTGGAAAATTTAAATGATAGCTTTGTAAAGCAAAAGCAAAAATCGGTTTTATATTGTGTTTAAGTAAACCGGAGAAACAAAATTAACAAAAATTATGAGGGCTAAGATGGTTAATAAACGGAAAATCTTCAACGATCCGGTTTATGGATTTATCACCATTCCGAACGAAATTATTTTCGATATAATTGAGCATCCGTATTTTCAAAGGTTACGCAGAATAAAGCAGTTAGGGCTCACCCATCTTGTCTATCCGGGGGCATTGCACACACGGTTTCACCATTCGCTGGGGGCCATGCACCTGATGGGAAAGGCCCTGTTTGAGCTGAGGTCTGACGGGCACTCTGTTTCGGACAAAGAATTAACTGCTGCACAAATAGCCATACTGCTGCACGACATAGGCCACGGCCCCTATTCGCACGCACTGGAACAGTCCATTGTTACCGGCTTGCACCACGAAGAGATTTCTTCCGTTTTTATGCACAAGTTAAATGAGCATTTTAAAGGGAGGCTCGATTTGGCCATGGAGATTTTTGAAAACCGTTACCATCGCAGATTTTTTCATAAATTAATCTCCAGTCAGTTTGATATGGACCGGCTGGATTATTTGAAACGCGACAGTTTTTTTACCGGTGTTTCGGAAGGCATCATCAATTATGAGCGGTTGCTCAATATGCTTGAGATTGCCAACGATGAACCTGTAATTGAGGCCAAAGGGATTTATTCGGTAGAGAAATTCATTACCGCACGCCGGTTGATGTATTGGCAGGTATATCTGCACAAAACGGTGCTGGTTGCCGAATACATGATAACGCGCGCTTTAAAAAGGGCCAAAGAACTTTCGGCCTCGGGCGAAAAACTGTTTGCCACGCCGGCTTTGTATTTTTTCCTTAACAACAACGTTTCAAAGGAGGCTTTTGAAAACAACAAAGAGGTACTTGAGCATTTTTCGGCGCTTGATGATTACGATATTTTTTCGGCATTAAAAGTATGGGTTAATCATAAAGATCCGGTTTTATCGGAATTGAGCAAAGCCTTGGTAAACCGCAGACTGTTTAAAATAGAAATGGGAAACAACCCTGTGGATATGGGTTATTTTGAACGGTTAAAGCAAACGGTTAAAAAGCGGTACGGGCTTCAGGATGAGGAGATCGATTATTTCTGTTTTACCGATCATACCTCCAACTATACCTATCAACCGGGCTCCGACCGCATCAACATTTTGTTTAAAGACGGAACGGTAAAAGATATTGCCGAAGTATCCGACCAGTTAAACATTACTCTGTTGGATAAACCAACCACCAAATACTTTGTGTGTTATCCCAAAGGGATAAATGTATAAAAATGTGATGAGACGAGGAAAATCCAAAAAATCTAAACCCGGGCATTTTATCAGTTAAAGCGCTGCTCCCGAAGCCGTACTGTGTTTTCCGTTACCGCAACAGAGGAGTTTAAATCTCCCATTAAGGATTTCCCCGAACTTTGAAACTTTCAAAACCGGCGCAGAATAACAAAGTAATTACCCTGCTTAATAACATTTATTCGGACGTAAAAATGTATAATTATACATTTATACGTCCGTAAATGTGTAAATTATGTATAATAACATGTCCGTAAAATATAGCTTATGAAAAGAAATGCCATCGAACATCTAATAAGGCGGAAAAAAATTTAAAAGCATTCCTGCATACGGCAACGAAACTTATCTGCAATTAAAAATCCGTGCTGTTACGGAACACGATAAACCATTGAGTTTACATTAACG
>CAYNVN010000084.1:0-54665 GCA_964400655.1 uncultured Lentimicrobiaceae bacterium | reverse complement strand
CAACATTTCCAATAAAGTAGATTTGCCGGTCTGCCGTGCGCCAAATAATAAAATTACTTCCGGATTGTTAAGATGGCTGTCTATTTTTTTAGCAACTTCCCTGATATACATTTTGATTTTCTTTTTGCAAAGATATGTTTTATTGCGGGAAAAATCAAATTAACTCTCCGTTTTTGGCCTAATTCAGAGAGTTTGCTCTCCGTTTTTGGCCTAATTCAGAGAGTTTGCTCTCCGTTTTTGGCATGAATTTAATGAAAAAAGCTGCCCTGTATTTTGATTAGGTTTCAAAATTAGGGCAGCTTTTAACAAATTTATAAATAATAAACTTAGCTCGGTTTATTTTTTGCGAACCAGTTTCAGATAAGCTTCATCAGGATCACCGGGTACAGCACCTTCGTTTTCCAGATCATCTATATTGTAATAATCAGCCAGATTATCCGGGAAAGTATTGTCGTAACGAATCCATAAAGTATCGGCGGTAAGTTTTAAGATTTGATAATCGTAACCTTTTGATTCCATACCGAGAGAAGCCTGATTGGTAAGGTGAATAACATAAGCACCCGGCATCATGGTTCCGTTAATGTCGGTTTCAAAAGTAAGGGTGTCGTTGATGTTATCAATGTGCTCAACACTCCAGCTTGCAATCATTGGCGACTGGCCGTTGTTGTAACCTTCAAAAGCAACATCTTCCCAAATTCCGGGAGCTGCACCGTAATTTCTAACGGCATACCATGCCCAGTTAACCATAAAGGCAGTTCCGAAGTTGTTTACATATTCCATTTTAGCATTGAGTTTAAACTGATATTCGTCATCCAGACCATCTTCAGGAAGATCGCCCTCTTCGCTTTGCCACCAGCTGTCATCAATGGGATTAAAATAAACGGTGTCGGGCTCGCTGATACGGGGGCCGTCACCCATTGTTCCGGGGCCGGTAGCCCAAACCCATACGGCTTCGCTTTCGCCGGTTTCGGCATTGTAACCCGAAAGCGCAATGTTAACTTCGTTAAAAATATCGGGATCGCCTTCATCTACATTAACACTAATGGTAGCCTGTGTGTCTTCTTCACGGCCTTTGGCAGTACATTTTACTTCATACTGTCCGGGGAATGAGTAAGTACCGGTTACATCCTGTCCTGTAGGAGTTTCACCGTTTCCAAGATCCCATGAATAACTTACTGCATTTTCGGCAACGGCATGATAATTAACAACATTACCATTTACTTCATAGGTAATGGTTACGGGGCCAGGTTTGCCGGTGTCAACCGGATCATCATCTTTGTTACAGGCAGTAATCGTAACTACTGCAAATGCAATTAATAAATACAAAAACTTTTTCATCATTTTAATTTTAATTAGGTTGAAAATTTATTTATTGTTTGATATACTTTATAAAAATTTATCAGGTACAAGTTGTTTACCAAATATCACTCAAATCAAGTTGGTCCTGCGGAATTGGAAAATGGTTATGAACTCCTTCAATAAATCCATACTGACCAAACACCTCTTCTCCTCTTCCCTGGCGGACAACATCCCAAAAGCGATGTCCTTCCATGGCAAGTTCCACCCTGCGTTCGTGATAAATGGCTTTAATACCGCTATACGGGGTTGTGCCTAATCCTGCCCGGTCGCGTACTTTTTGTAAAGGGGTTTGCCAGTCGCCACCGGTCTGGAAAGCCGCTTCGGCATTCCATAACAGCACCTCGGCATAACGTATTAAAATCCAGTTTTTGGAAGCATCCGAAAAATCAGCAGGTTGCTGCGATGCCGGCAAACAATATTTTTGATTGCTGTAATGATCGATATTGGTTGGGAAAGTTGTATTAAAAGTTGACTCATCGGGCGTGCCGGCCCACAATGTTTCTCCGTTACGGATAATGGTGGCTTCTCTTCTTACGGAATCTGCCGCTTCATATTCATCAACCAAATTTTGTGTCGGACAGTTAAATCCCCAGCCACCAATACCCGCAAAGGGATGATTACGTGTTTCCATATAAACACAAACCATTGTGCCTTCGTTTTCGTTTCCATAATCGCCGTTACCGGTCTCTTTAAACTGAATGGAAAAAACAATCTCTTCGTTGTTTTCGTTTTCCATTTTAAAAACATCAGCGTAATCGGGCATCAAAGCATATTCGCCGCTATTGATAATTTGATCGGTAACCTGTTTGGCTTCGCTCCATTTTTTCTGATAAATGTATGCTTTAGCCAAAAATGCCAATGCTGCTCCCCGTGTGGCACGTCCTACATTTTCGGGGTCTTGCTGTGTACGTGAAGGCAAAACCTGAGATGCCTGCTGAAAATCGTTTTCGATAAATGCCCACAAATCGTTGATGTCGGCAAGGGGTTGCTGATATTCGCTGGGAGACAAAACATGATCAACCAACGGTACGCTGCCAAAGGTTTTTACCAGTTCAAAATAAAAATAACCCCTTACAAACCGGGCTTCGGCAATCAGCTGTTTTTTGGCATCGTCCGATATCATGTCAGCGGTCATTTTTTCAATATTTTCCATCGCCGAATTGCAACGGTTTATGCCCACATAATAATTTTTCCATGCCGTATTGAGCATATAATTATCAGGGGTGTAGTTAAAGGCAATCAAGTTGTCCATCCAGTCCTGATCGTTACCTACATCGCCGCCTTTCCATCCGTCGCGACCTATAATATCTCCAAAAAAGAAGGGTATGGTATTGTGCGTTCCGTCCCATCCCATAACATCGTAACAACCGTTAATGGCCAGTTGTGCATTGGTTTCGTTAACAAAGAAATCTTCCATTACCAACGTGGGCGGTTTCACATCCAGAAACTCTTTTTTACAGCCGGCGGTTAAAAACATTAAAGCTGCTGCAACACTTATTAAATATATGTTTACTCTTTTCATAATGCTCTGATTTTAAAATAAGAGATTTAAACCAACATAAAAGGTACGCGGGCTGGGATATCTGGCGCGGTCAATTCCGCGGTCCAAAGGATTGTTACCGTACCCCAGGCCTATTTCCGGATCAAATCCCGAATATCTGGTAAGTGTGAATGCGTTGGTACATCCTGCAAACACCTTCAGTGAAGAGATGTCAATGTTGTTGAATATTTTTGATGGCAAAGCGTATTCCAACTGAAGGTTTTTAAGACGCAAATAGGAGCCGTCTTCAATAAACCTGTCGGAACGAAGGCTGTTGTTGGCATCGTTAATGTTTAACCGTGCCATATTCGGATCATCGGTATCGCCTTCCATCATCCATCTGTTCATCAATGAGGCTTCAACATTGTACCGAACACTTGAGTTAAGGTTAAAAAACCGGGTAGCATTGAATATTTCATTACCGTAAACACCGTAAAAGAACATGAGCAGCGAAAATCCTTTATAGTTGAATTTCATGTTTAAACCGGCGGTAAAATCGGGTAACGGACTACCAATAAAATCGGTAATAAGATTTCCGTTTTCATCGGCTTTATATCTGATATCGCCGGGTGCCGCATTGGGCTGAATGGGCGTTCCGTCGGGTTTAACATAGTCATCAACTTCCTGTTGCGTTTGAAAAAGTCCGTCGGTTAAGTAGCCGTAAAAAGATGCCATAGGATGTCCCACTTCGGTGCGCGAGATATAACCCAGCTGCATAAAAGGAACGGCAGGAATATAACTGGCACTTCCTAAATCAACAACTTCATTTTTAATATGACTGAAGTTAAGTTTGAAATCGTATTTGAATTTATTTTTTGTGGTATTTCTATAACCAACCACCAGCTCTATACCCGTGTTTTTCATTTTTGCAACGTTTGTGAACGGCATCAACTGTGTTCCCACATGGCCAGGTAAATCGGGATCGTACAACATCTGATCGGTTTTGTTGATAAAGAAATCGCCGGTAAAGGTGAACCTGTCATCCCACATGGCCAGGTCAACACCAATATTTAACGAGCTTTTTTGCTCCCAGTGCAATTCGCTGTTGGGGATTCTCGGAAAAGCAACACCGTCAACAATTTTGTTTCCGAAAACATATCTTTGTCCCGTTTCGGAAGTGGCATAATATGAATAGGGCTGCAAAGCATGGTCGTTACCCGAAATCCCGTAACCCATCCGCAGTTTCAGATTTGTTACCAAATCGACATTTTTCATAAAATTCTCTCTGTCGATTCGCCATCCGGCCGATGTCGAAGGGAAACTTCCCCAGCGATTATCCGGTCCGAACATTGAGGAACCCTGACGACGGAAGTTAACCGTCAGAAAATACTTATCCGATAAGTTGTAATTAATCCTGCCGAAATAGGAAACATATTTTACAGTACTTGCCAGTCCGTATGCCGAAGCATCCTGATTACCGGTAGCATTATCGATATAAATAAGGTTCAACTGTTCCGAAATAAGATCGGTGGCGGTAACACCAAACCATTCGTTGTAATTTTCTTCCGACTCCATTCCCGCCATCACCTTTAAATCATGTTTTCCGAATTTGCGCGACCATGTCAGGTAGTTGGTAAAAACCCAATCACGACTTTCGTAATAATCGCGGGAAACGGAAGTTTGCGAATTTTCTTCACCGGTTTTCACAAAAAAGGTGGGCATCCAGTCGTAATTATTACCAAAAGACTGAGAATAACCGAGTCGGGAAGTAAAAACAAAATCTTTTAAAAAGGTAACGTCCGCAAAAAAGTTACCACCGATGGAATAATCTTTTAATTCGGTTTTTGTCCTGTCGAGATGAGCCACCGGATTGTTTACCGTATTATAAACTGAGCCGCCCCAACTTCCGTCCTCTTTTTGAACCGGAGTTATGGGGTCGATGGAAATGGCTTCCACCATAATGGCATTCCACTCATCATCTTCATTAATGGGATGCCTGTTATCGCCCGAGAAAGAGATGTTCTCGCCAACCGTTAACCATTTGTATAGTTTGGCCTGTGTATTGATACGAAGGTCGAGGGCAGAATAGTCGGATTTTTTCACAATTCCCTGCTCATCGTTATAATTGGCACTCATAAACCAGCTCAGTTTATCGGAGCCGCCCGAAAAAGAGAGGTAATGGTTCATTGAAGCGGCGGTACGTGTAACCGCTTCCTGCCAGTTGGTACCGGTACCATAAGGTTCGCCCAAAGCAGGAGGCACGGGCAATCCGGCATTTTGATAAGCCTCGGAACGCAATTTTGCCCACTGTTTTGCCGTAGTAAGTTCAAGCTGCCTGTAAAGATGTCCCCATGCAAATCTGTTTTCGTAATTGATGCGCATTTGGCCCTTTTTACCTTTTTTGGTAGTGACCAAAATAACACCATTGGCACCATCGGTACCGTAAATGGCTGTTGCAGAAGCATCTTTCAAAATTTCAATGCTTTCGATATCCTGAGGATTTACCCCTCCGGTGGTGGGAACGCCGTCAACCACCCATAACGGCGGAGAGCCGTTAATGGAGCTGATGCCCCGAATGTTTATCTCTTCGGGTTTGCCCGGAGCACCACTGTTTGATGTAACGGTAACACCGGCAGCCCTCCCCTGAAGGATGGACTCGATGCCTTGCTGATGGGTTTCCTGCATCTCATCACCACTAATGGATACAAGCGCCCCGGTAACATCACTTTTTTTCTGAACACCATAACCTACCACCACAACCTCATCCAGTTCTTTGGTGTCAATTTCCATCATAACCTCAAAGGAGGTTTGTCCGTTAACCGGAATATCGAGGGTTTTGTAACCCACGTATGAAAATTCCAGCGTTGCAGCAGGATCTGCTGTTAAATAAAACTTTCCGTCAAGGTCGGTAATGGTACCCTGTGAGGTTCCTTTAACCACAACCGTCACTCCCGGTAACGTTTCTTTGGAGTCTTTCGAATATACCGTACCCTTGATGGAGATCTGTGCCGTCAAAGATGCCGCCGAAAGAAATAAAAGAAACATTAAATAATATTTCTTCATTTTGCCTGGTTTAATAAAATGAATAATAAGCGCAATAATTTGCACACAAAAGTATATTAACTATTTCATACACGCAAACGTTTCCATTAATTAGTTTTTGTAATGTGTCTGTAAAATATGCCTGTTTATAAAATTAAAAGTTGAACTTGTATATGTCTATTATATTATTAATCTGCATGTTGCAATGCGTTGTTATTAAATGGTTGTTAATCGATATTTTATACAAAAAACAGTCAATTTATTTTATTTCTAAATAAAATATAAAATAGTGTATTAAAAAATTGCATTAAGTAAACAAAATATGCGCAAATATTTGCATAATATAAATATGGGTAGTACTTTTACCTCCTCAAAAAAGAAAGGCTGATATTTGCAGTTATATAAATAAGGTATAATGAAGACTCGTTTAGTTGTTGTTTTTGGTTTATTGGTTTTACTGTTTACCGGTTTATTGATTGGCGGCTGCAGTGAAGCACAATCTCCAC
The DNA here is from genome assembly GCA_964400655.1 of uncultured Lentimicrobiaceae bacterium. Classification (GTDB taxonomy): domain Bacteria; phylum Bacteroidota; class Bacteroidia; order Bacteroidales; family F082; genus B16-G9. The sequence continues at coordinate 48,278 of CAYNVN010000084.1, read as the reverse complement.
ACTATTTTAAAAGAACGCTTTCGGAAAACTGGTTGGTTCAAAGTGCCGATTCGGTTACGGCTGACGGAAGCGCCATCAGTGTTGCCGGTTTTAATGGCAATAACTGGTATCGGGCTACGATACCTTCCACCGTTTTGCACGCTTTGGTATCCAACGGGGTTTATAAAAATATTTTTCTTGATGATAACCTGGATAAAATTTCGGACAAACCGTTTAAATCATCCTGGTGGTATCGCACCTCTTTTACCTTAGACAAAGTGCCGGAGGTTTTGCTTCTCGGATTCGACGGGGTTAACTATAAAGCCAATGTGTGGCTCAACGGAAAACAAATTGCCGGCAAAAACTCATTGATAAACGCGTTCAGACAGTTTAAATTCGACATTTCAAAACTGGTGCATAAGGGAAACAACGTACTTGCCGTTGAGGTTTTTCCGCCGGTGCCGGGCGACTTTACCATAGGATTTGTTGACTGGAACCCCGCCCCGCCCGACAACAACATGGGGTTGTTTAGGGAAGTGTATATTGAAGGTAACGGAGGTACCGGCCTCGATAAACCGTTTATGGTCACCACACTTACCGATGATTTAACAACGGCCAGACTAACGGCTTCGGTTGAAGTTACCAACTACAATCCTGTTGTTCAGTATGGAGAGATTGTATTAAACGTTGACGGAAAAAAAATCATCAAAGTCATCGAACTGAAACCGGGCGAAAACAGAAAAGTAATCTTCAGTCCCGACGATTTTGACGAACTGGTGATAAAAAACCCAAAATTGTGGTGGCCTCATACATTGGGAGAGCCTCATCTGTATCATGCTTCGTTCGAGTTTCTCGAAAGCGGTAAAAAAATTGACAAAAAGGAGTTTGATTTCGGTATTCGTACCGTGTCGGACTATTTCAATCGTGACGGTTCACGCGGATTTAAAATTAACGGACAAAAAATATTGATTCGCGGTGGCGGCTGGGTTGACCGTTTGTTGCTTGACGATACGCCCGAAAGCGTTAAGAACCAGCTGGAATATGTAAAAGATATGAACCTGAACACCATTCGCCTGGAAGGTTTTTGGGGGAATGACCAAACCATTTACAACCTTTGCGACCGTATGGGTATATTGATTATGGCGGGATGGAGTTGCCACTGGGAGTGGGAAGACTATCTTGGCGCTCCGTGCAGCGAAGAGTATGGCGGCATATTAAAACCCGAAGATATGGAAATGATGAGCCTTGCCTGGCAGGATCAGGTAATATGGCTCAGAAATCACCCTTCCGTTTTTACATGGCTGGCCGGATCGGATTGTGTTCCAAGGCCCGAACTTGAACAAAAATATTTTAACACTTTTAACGAATACGACAGCACGCGGGTTTATCTTGCTTCGGCCAAAGAGTGGGACATCTCACTGGCAGGCCCCACCGGCGTTAAAATGCGCGGGCCTTATGCTTATGTGCCCCCTGTGTACTGGTTTGCCGATACGCTGTACGGCGGCGCATTCGGCTTTAATACCGAAACCGGCCCGGGCGCACAGGTTCCTCCTTTGGAAAGCATCAAAAAAATGATCTCCCTTAAACATCTGTGGCCCGTTGATTCCGTTTGGGATTATCACTGCGGCCGCCACGAATTTAACGATTTGAGTCGCTATACCACGGCACTGGAAAAACGTTACGGAAAAGCCGTTTCGGTTGAAGACTATACCCGAAAAGCACAGCTGCTTAACTACGAACTGATGCGGCCCATGTTCGAGGCTTTTTCGGCTTACCGTTACAGGGCTACCGGAGTTATTCAATGGATGCTCAACTCGGCATGGCCCGAAATGTACTGGCAGCTTTACGATTATTATCTGATGCCCAACGGAGCATATTACGGGGCAAAAAAAGCATCGCAGCCTTTTCACGTTATTTATGACCCGTCTGACCATTCGGTTTACGTGGTGAACGACCGTTTGGAAAACAAAACCGGCTGCACCGTCAAAATCAAAGCCTACGATATCCATTCGACCCTTAAATATGAAAAAGAGATAAAAACCGATTTGGCGGCAAACGCTGCCAAACGGCTTATAAAACTTCCCGGATTTTCCTGGAATAAGAACGTCTGCTTTTTAGACTTGCGTCTTGCGGACCACAACGGTAAAACCATCGATATTAACTTTTACTGGCTTTCGGCAAAAAAAGATATACCTGACTACGAAGCCACACCCTCATCATGGTACTATCATACCCCTTCAAAACAGTATGCCGATTTTACCGCCGTTAACAACATGCCAAAAGTTAAAGTTACCTCCTCTTTTAAACAAAAAGCCGGACAAAACAACAAATCGTTGTTTGAAGTTGAGCTGACCAACAACAGTAATAAAATAGCCTTTTTTATCAATGTAAAAATAGTTGACGAAAAAACCGGAAACACCATTTTACCGGTACTTTGGTCGGACAACTATGTTTCGTTATTGCCGGGTGAAACAAGGGTGTTAACGGCGGCCATCAACAAAAAAGATTTAAAAAACATAACTCCCAAACTTATGATGCGGGGATATAACGAATAAACATCAATTAATAATGAAAAGAAATAACACGATCGTTGTTCTGATTTTGATTACGTTTTTCGTAATCTCGTTTTTGACCAACATTCTCGGAGCACTCAATCCAAATGTTTCATCAAGCTATACGCTTACCGCGACCATGGCCGGTTTTCTTCCGTTTGCCTTTTTTATTGCTTACGGGGTGATGTCGGTTCCTTCGGGGTTTTTACTCGAGAAATGGGGCGAAAAGCGGATGATGGTGTTGGCATTTTCGCTGGCATTTGCCGGTGCGCTAATCTTTGCACTGTTTCCCCGGTTCAATGTATTTGTTGTTTCGCTTTTTACCATTGGAACCGGAATGGCTGTTTTACAGGTTGTTATTAACCCGCTGTTACGGGTAGCCGGTGGCGAAGAGCATTATGCCTTTAACTCGGTTCTGGCACAGCTTATTTTCGGACTTGCTTCGTTTGTAAGCCCGCAAATGTACTCCTATCTTGTAACAAATATCGATCAGGGAAATACCGATAAACCTTTTATCCGGCTGATGTCAAATCTGGTTCCCCAATCACTTTCGTGGGTTTCGATGTACTGGGTTTTTGCCGTGCTGAGTATTTTAATGATTGTAGTAATCGTATTCGTTAAATTCCCAAAAGTCGAATTACAGGAAGATGAAAAAGTGGGCTCAAAAGAGAGCTATATCGAGTTGTTTAAAAATAAATATGTTATTCTCTATTTCCTCGGCATCTTTATGTATGTGGGAACCGAACAGGGGATATCTTACTGGATGTCGAAATTCCTTAGTAACTATCACGGAATCAATCCCGACACAACGGGAGCCGATGCCGTATCCTATTTTTGGGGATTGATGACCGTCGGCGGAATATTAGGACTTGTATTGTTAAAACTGCTCGACAGCAAAATCGTGCTGCGATGGTTCACCCTTTTGGCCATGATCAGCCTTGCCGTGGCACTGTTCGGCAGCAGCGGATTATCACTGTGGGCATTTCCCGTTTCGGGATTCTTCCTTTCGGTAATGTATCCGGTAATCGTTTCGCTGGGACTTAATTCGGTGGCGAAACATCATGGGTCGTTTGCCGGTATTTTAATGACCGGAATCGCCGGAGGGGCAATTGTGCAAATACTGATAGGAGGCATCAGCGATATTACCACCCTGAAAACAGGAATGCTCTTCCTGTTTGTAACCCTTGGCTATATTCTGAGCATCAGCTTTTGGGCAAAACCCATCATCAACAATAAAACCGTAAGTTTAAAAGAAATATTCAAATAGAAATGATACTGACAGATAACGGAGCTTTAATAGGTGTTGACCTTGGCGGAACCAAGGTTGCAGCCGGCAGAATTGACAACAACGAACCGGGCGACATTGTATATAAACTTATCCCTGCAAAAAGCGATGACCCGCGCGACATTATTAACGTAGTGGAAGAGGTAATCGGTCAACTGTTCGACGACCGTGTTTCGGGCATCGGCATCGGCATTCCGGGACTGGTTGATCGAAATGAGGGTATTGTAAACGATGTTCAAAACATCCCCTCATGGAAGGAAGTTCATCTGAAAAATATTTTGGAAAACCGCTTTGGAGTTCCCGTTTATCTTGATAACGATGCCAACTGCTTTGCGCTGGGCGAAGCACGTTTCGGCCGCGGAAAAGGAGTTGATGACTTTGTGGGACTGACCCTCGGAACCGGAATGGGCGGCGGTATCATTAAAGAGGGTTTTTTAATGTCGGATGCCCACTGCAGCTCGGGAGAATTTGGAAACATCCCCTACCTCGACTCCATTTACGAAGATTACTGCAGCGGAAAATTCTTTGTAAAAAAATATGGTTTTAAAGGAGAAGAGCTGGCTCAGGCTGCTTCGGAGGGTGATAAACTGGCGTTAAAAGCATTTGAAGAGTTTGGAACACACCTTGCCAATGCCATTAAAACCATCAAACTGTCGGTTGACCCCAAAAAAGTAATCATCGGCGGATCGGTAGCCAAAGCCGGTAAATATTTTGAAACCAGCATGTGGAAATCGTTGTTGGATTTTCCCTTCCCCAGGGCATTGCGCGATTTTGATGTTATCTTCTCAGATGTTAAAAACATCGCTATATTAGGTGCCGCTTCTCTTTATCTCGACAGAACATCGCGTAAAGTGACGGAAGAGAATATAATGTAAACAACCAAAACCATAAGACTATGAAAAAAGCAGTTGTCGGAGTTTCAATCGGAGGGAAAACTTTAATAGCCGGAAAGGTAAAAAACGGAATCATCGAAAAAAGCATTACCCGTAAAATTAACAATAAAGCACCCGAAGATGAGATAATTGCCGAAGTTTTTGATATCATAAACGAAGTTAAAGATGATGAAGTTGCCGGAATCGGTATAGGCGTTCCCAGCCTGGTAGATGTTGAAAAAGGTATAGTCTATCGTGTGATGAACATCCCTTCGTGGCGCGAGGTTCATATAAAAGAGCTGCTGACCAACCAATTCGGACTTGAGGTTTATGTTAACAACGATGCCAACTGTTTTGCCATCGGCGAAATGTATTTCGGAAAAACAAAAGGCATCGAAAACAGCGTGGGGCTGATTCTCGGGTCAGGCGTGGGAGCAGGAGTGATTTTTAAAGGACACCTCTATTCGGGAACCAACTGCGGAGCCGGCGAATTTGGCGAAATTCCTTTTCGCGATTTTAATTACGAATACTACTTGAACGATGCCTATTTTGATTATAAATACGGCGTTTCGGCCTACACCTTTTTAAATCGTGCCAACAAAAAAGATAAAATTGCCCGCGCCATTTTTGAACACTACGGCAACGATTTGGGAAACCTCATAAAAACCATTCTTTTTACCGTCGATCCCGAAATGATCGTTATCGGCGGCCCGCTGTCCAAAGCATTCCGGTGGTTCGAAAAAGGGATGTGGGATAAAATAAACACCTTCCCTTACAAACATGCGCTGGGAAAATTAAAGATCGTTGAATCGGGACAGGAAGATATTGCCGTGCTTGGTGCGGCAGCACTATATTTTGATGCACAAAACCAAAGTTTAAAAAAATAAAAATGACAGAACAATTAGCCAACCTTGAAGTAGTTGACCGTCTTGAACGAAAATATGAAAAACTGTTTACCAGTGTTTATGACGATGCCGGAACCGCTTCGGTAAAAGTTGCACGGGAAATTGCCGAACTGATAAAGGCCAAAAACAGCCGGGGCGAAACTTTTGTCCTTGGACTGGCAACCGGTTCCAGCCCCATAGGTATCTATCGCGAGTGGGTACGTATGCACAAAGAAGAGGGGTTAAGCTTTAAAAACGTAGTCTCCTTTAATCTGGATGAATACTATCCCATCGAACGCGATAACGTACAGAGTTACTGGTACTTTATGCACGAGCACCTGTTCGACCATATCGACATGCCGGAAGAAAACATTCACATTCCCGACGGTACGGTGGACGAAAGCAGGGTTTTTGAGTTTTGTCAGCAATACGAAACAGCCATTAAAGAAGCCGGTGGCATCGACCTGCAAATACTGGGCATCGGGCGTACCGGCCATATCGGTTTTAACGAGCCCGGTTCGGGCATCAACTCACCAACACGCATGGTAACCCTCGACTCGTTAACCATTGCCGATGCCGCAGGCGATTTTCATTCGGAAGAAAATGTTCCGCGCAAAGCCATTACCATGGGTGTGGGTACCATTATGCAGTCGCGAAAAATTGTCTTGGTTGCCTGGGGCGAAAAAAAGGCATCCATCATTCAAAAAGCCGTTGAAGGCCCGGTGGTTGATTCGGTACCGGCAACATACCTGCAGCAACATCCCAATACCGAAATTGTTTTGGATAAAGAGGCTGCCGCCGATTTGGTACGGTTTAAAACACCCTGGCTTGTACGCAATGTTGAATGGAACGACAAACTTATCCGTAAAGCAACCCTGTGGCTTTGCCATAAGCTGGAAAAACCGATTCTTAAACTTACCAACCGCGATTACAGCGACAACAGTCTTGGCGATATGGTGGTTTCGCACGGCCCTGCTTACGATATCAACCTTAAGGTTTTTAATATGCTTCAAAAAAGCATCACCGGATGGCCGGGCGGCAAACCCAATGCCGATGATTCACAACGCCCCGAGCGTGCCAAACCCTATCCGAAACGGGTACTTATTTTCAGTCCGCATCCGGGCGACGACATGCTGGCAATGGGCGGAACCATCAACCGCCTGGTGGAACAAAATCATGAAGTTTATATCGCCTATCAAACCTCCGGGAATATTGCCGTTGACGATAACATGGTTTTCAAATACCTCTATTTTACCGAAAATGTTGCCGGCAATTTCAAAATAGACCTTGCAGCGGTACACCATGATTTACAAAATAAAAAAACAGGCGATATAGACGGTGAAGAAACCAGAAAACTTAAAACCTATATTCGCCAGTCGGAAGCCATCTCAGCCTGCCGTTTTCTCGGTATCGACGAGGAGCATATCCGGTTTTTGAGAATGCCGTTCTACGAAACGGGCACCATCAAAAAGGCATCAATAACCGATGATGATATAAGCATAGTGGCCGAAACCATGCGCCGTATAAAACCGCATCAAATTTATACTGCAGGCGACCTGACCGACCCGCACGGCACTCACAGAAAATGTTTCGACGCAATTGTAAAGGCGCTGAACGTGGTTAAACGAGATGACTGGGTAAATAATTGTCGCACATGGCTTTACCACGGAACATGGAAAGAGTGGGATATTGCGGATGTGGAAATGGCGGTTCCGGTAAGCCCCGAAGAGTTAAAGAAAAAACGGTCGGCAATTTTCCGCCACTCCAGCCAGAAAGAGGTGATGTTTCCGGGCTCCGACGATACGGAAATCTGGCGCTTCGCCATCGAACGAAATCGCGAAACCGCAAAAAAATACGACAAACTCGGAATGGCCGAGTACGAAGCCATTGAGCTTTTTGTGGAATATGATTTATCGAAATAACGATGGTTTAAAATTTTTTTCATAAACAAATTTTGGTTAATTGAGTTGAAATCCGCTGACAGTAACATGCAGCGGATTTTTTTATGTCATAAATAAAATTTAATTTTACTTGATGTTAGCAAATTACAATGATTTATCCACCCTTTTCAAACGATATCAAACATTAACCTAAAAAGATAAATCATTAGATCAGCTTGTAATTAAAAAATAAATTCCCATGATATCAAAAACCAAAAAGAGAGAAAAAGAGGCGCTTGTTTCAACCACCTATGCCAACCGGTTTTTCACCAAACCCGTTCCCCGTTATAAAATTCCGGACAACGGTTTGGAAGCCGATGTGGTTTATCAGCTTATTCATGACGAATTGAATGTTGACGGTAACCCTTCATTAAATCTGGCATCGTTTGTAACCACCTGGATGGAGCCGCAGGCCGAAAAGCTTATTTTGGAAACACTGAACAAAAATCTTGTGGACCAGGATGAGTATCCGCAAACCGGAAAAATTCAGGAACGGGTGGTTAACATGCTGGCAAGGCTTTATCATGCACCATCCGACAAAGAGCCGGTAGGTACCGCAACCCTCGGATCATCCGAAGCCATTATGTTAGGACTTTTGGCGCACAAATGGACGTGGAGGAAAAAACGGGAAGCGGAAGGAAAACCTGCTCAAAATCCCAATATGGTTGTTGGAGCTGATGTGCACGTTGTTTGGGAAAAATTTGCCCGTTATTTTGACGTGGAGATGCGCATTATTCCCATGCGGAAAGAGCGGTTTGTAATTACCGCCGGAGAGGTTAAAGAACGAATTGATGAAAACACCATTTGCGTGGGCGTGGTGATGGGTACCACTTTTACCGGCCAGCTTGATCCCGTACAGGAAATAAACACCATGCTCGAAGAGGTTGAAAAAGAAAAAGGATGGCACATTCCCATTCATGTTGACGGTGCCAGCGGCGGATTTATCCTGCCGTTTCTCTATCCGAAATTCAAATGGGATTTCAGATTGTCTCATGTACACTCCATCAATATATCAGGTCATAAATACGGATTGGTATATCCCGGTGTGGGCTGGCTTATTATGCGTGACAAATCGGATTTGCCCGAAGATTTGATTTTTTATGTAAACTACCTCGGAAGTCAGGAGGCAACCTTTACTCTTAATTTTTCCAGAGGAAGTGCCATGATTATTGCCCAGTATTACAACTTAATACGACTGGGGAAAAAAGGTTACCGGGCCATTATGAAACAAAGCCTTGAAAATGCACAATATCTTGCTTCCAAACTTGAGAAAATCAGAAACCTAAAACTTATCACCAAAGATATTAAGCTGCCCATACTGGCACTCGAAGTAAAACGCAAAAGCGAGTTTACCGTTTTTCAGCTGTCTGATAAGTTACGAGAAAAAGGCTGGATAGTTCCGGCTTACACCATGCCGCCAAATGCCGAAAAAACAGAGGTACTGCGAATTGTGGTAAAAGAAAACTTTAGCCGCGATATGGCTGAAATGCTGGTTGACGATATGAAACGGTTTACCAAAGAACTGGCCGAACAGTGTAAAGTGGAAACCAAAAGAAAACAGGTCCGGCATCATCATAAACATATCTGTTAAATTACATACAAAAAAGCCACCCGAAATATTCCGGGTGGCTTTTAAGCGTATGAAAAACTATTAATTTACAAACTTTTCTTTACGAGGTAAAAGTCAACTTTCTCTTCATAATCACCATCAATACGCTCTTGCATCTCCTCCAGATTTTTTGGCGGAGGTACAATAACTTTTTCGCCTTCTACCCAGTTAAGCGGTAAAGCAACTCCGTTTTTATCGGAAACCTGCAATGCTTTCAGCGAACGTAAAATCTCGTCCATGTTACGGCCCACATTCAACGGGTAATACATTACCAGTCTGATTTTTTTATTCGGGTCTATAAAAAATACTGCTCTTACGGCAGCGGTTTCACTCTCGTTGGGCTGTAACATTCCGTAAAGTTTTGAAACCTTCATGTCGATGTCGGCAATGATTGGGAAATCAAAATATACGCCGGTATTTTCTCTTACATTGTTTACCCATGCAAGGTGCGCATGAATGCTATCGATACTCAAACCGATGAGTTCGGTATTCAGTGCGTCAAACTCAGGTTTCCTTTGGGCAAAGCCCGTCATTTCGGTTGTACATACCGGTGTAAAATCGGCAGGATGCGAAAACAGGATAATCCATTTGTCTTTGGCATATTCCGATAACCTGATGTTTCCTTTGGTGGTTACCGCTTCAAAATCGGGAGCTGTATCGCCGATACGCGGCATCTGATTTACTGTGTTGTTTAATTCTTGTTCCATTGTTTTAATGTTTTGGTTTATTAATTTATTTGATGGGGCAAAAATAGAGTGAATAAAATCATAAATCAAATCAATTGTTTTTATGATGTCATAGTTTTTGTCTATATTTGCAGACGGGATATAGGGAGTGTGGAGTGCGCTAAAGTTTGGAGTGCCTAGAGTGCCTAGAGTGCCTAAAGTTTGGAGTACTTGGAGTAAATTTCAAATATCAAGCACCAAATTTCAAACCTGCCCTGCCGGCAGGCGGGTAAATCCCAATATTAAAAAACAAAAACCCAAAACTACGTCGTACATTTATATTACCCCGTCATTTCGAGGGAGAAACGACCGAGAAATCCCCTACTATGAATGACCAGACTCCCTATTACCACAGAGGCAGGATGATGCCTGGGAGATTCCCGCCCGTACCGGACGATACGTTCGGGCGGGCCTCAGTCGTGCCTCCTTCGGAATGACGACGGGCTATGCTGGGGGGCAACAAGCATCGGAATGACGATGAGGCTTGCGGGGGGAACCAGCAACCCCGCCTGTTCTTGTCAGAACATTCGGGCAGGCAGCAACCAGCAACCAGCAACCAGCAACGAGCAACCAGTTAATACCCATTCCACCTTACCATTTTATCCAACGATTTTCTAATCTTTTTCCGATGTTTGTATCCTTCGGGAGTATAACCTGTTGTTATCAGTAATGCCACCGTTTTTTCCAATGGAATATTTAATAATTCCTTAACACTCTTTTCATCAAACCATCCCAGCATACAGCTCCCCAGCCCCTCTTCGGCAGCCTGAAGACAAAAATGTTCGGCGGCAATACCTATATCCATCAGCGGCCACTCTTTGTTTTTAACCTTCATGCCCATTTCGGTTACTACCTTCGGCCGTTCCAAAACAATGGTAACAATAACAGGAGCCTGTTTCACAAAGTTATTAAAACTACCCAATGGCCCGCGGGCTGCTTTTGCCAGCTTTTTAACCAAATCATTGTTGTCGGCAACAATAAATGTCCATGGCTGCGAATTACTTGCCGAAGGTGCCAAACGTGCCGCCTCAAGGCAACGCATTAGTTTTTCTTTTTCAACGGGCTTGTCAATATATTTCCGGTCGCTTTGACGCTTTTCGATGAGTTTTAATAAATCCATGAGGTTACAGGTTTTTGCGGTAGTAAAAATAAAAAAACCCTGACGATTATTAATCGTCAGGGTATAAAAGCGTGGTACCACCTGGAATTGAACCAGGGACACACGGATTTTCAGTCCGTTGCTCTACCAACTGAGCTATGGTACCTTCGTTTTTGGAGGCGCAAAGATATATATTTTTTTAATTCTCCAAAAAAAAATCACATTTTCTTTAACCGTATTTTAAGGAGGCGTACATTTGCAGTTTAAATCATTCAATATGCAGCGATTTGTTATTGACATCGGAAATACTTCGGTAAAATTTGCCGTGTACGATGATGACAAAATGATAATGTTTCAACGTAAAAACAGTCCTGAAACAGAATACATTACCGAAATCATTAAAAAGTATCCCGAAATAAGCAGTACGGTTTTGTCATCTGTTCGCGATTATCCCGATGAAATTGACAAGCTGCTTACCAAACATTGTTACTACCTGTTGTTAAACGGTAAAACCCCGTTACCTTATACAAACAATTACGCTACTCCCGAAACATTGGGAAAAGACCGTATTGCAGCCGTTGCTGCTGCCGTAAAGCAATTTCCGGAAGAAAACGTATTGGTAATTGATGCGGGAACCTCCATTACTTATGATTTGGTTACCAAAGACGGAATTTATCATGGAGGAGGCATCAGTCCGGGAATTATGATGCGATTTAAAGCACTGAATACTTTTACGAACAAACTTCCGTTAATTACAAAAGTTGACGACACCCCTCTTATCGGAAACACTACGGAAGGCTCAATTATGTCGGGTGTTTTAAACGGGGTTGTTGCTGAAGTTCAGGGGATAATTGTTAGTTATGAACAACACTTTAAAAATTTAAGAATTATTATAAGTGGCGGTGATTATAAATATTTTGATAAAAAGCTAAAAAATAGCATCTTTGCAACCCCAAATATAGTAATGCAGGGATTAAAGGAAATCCTAAAATTTAATGAAGATAATTAAAATCAACATACTTTGGGTTTTAGTGCTGATACAAATTACCGTAATCGGCCAAAACCGAATTAATTCGCCCTATACCTATTACGGACTTGGTGAATTAAAAGGAAGAAATGTAAACGTTGTTACGCAATCAATGGGAGGAATATCCATCGGGTATTCCGATTCAAAAAATATCAACCCGAACAATGCCGCTTCCTATATGGTACACGACTCTACCTCTTTTATATTTGAAACCGCCCTTAAAGGGCAGTTAACCACATTAAGCAGTGTACGTCAATCGGAAAATTCCAGCAGCGTTACCTTAAGTTATATTCTGATGGGATTCAGGGTTACCAAATGGTGGGCATCAAGCGTTGGTTTGTTGCCTTTCAGCGAAATAGGCTACAATATTGACGTAAACATCGACATGAGTCAACATAACTTTTCCGATATCTTAAATAATCTTGACGGCCATGGCCGGATGAACCAGTTTTACTGGGGTAATGCCTTTAAAGTAACCGAAAACCTCAGGGCCGGATTAAATATTAACTACACATTCGGGCAGGGTTCGTTCCAAAGTTTGATTTATTTTAAAGACTCTGCCAATATTTTGGGTACACGCACCACAAGAGATGTAAATATCCACGATTTTGTTTACGATTTCGGCATTCAGTACGACCTGCACCTTAAAAAGGATAACATGCTAACCATCGGTGCCATTTTTGCCCCGACCATTAATGCCAACGCATCACGCAACAGCCTTGGAAAAACTCTTTACGGAGGATATGATAATGTGGATTTTGATAAAGATACCATCTTTTATAAACCCGATGAAAAAGGAACCATTATTATTCCTATGCGTGCAGGATTTGGTATGACCTTTAGGCATAAAGAAAGGTGGATGGCGGGTTTTGATGTTGAATATCAAGACTGGGAAAACTTCAAATCTTTTGATGTTTCCGACTCCATCACCAACTCATGGAGATTTTCAGTTGGCGGGCAGTTTACCCCTGTTCACACAACCCTTTCGCCATTGTATAAAAAAATGACATACCGTATGGGTATAAGGTACGAAATGTCCTATTTAACATTGAACGGACACCAGTTAAATAAGTTTGGCATAAGTATTGGAACAGAATTTCCTATAAGGAAAAGCAAAACCACCATTAGCCTTTCGGCCGAATACGGATCAACGGGTACCGTGCAGTATGGTTTGCTCCGCGAAAATTATATTAACTTTACCCTGGGAGTTTCAATAAACGAACGGTGGTTTCAAAAACGAAAATATCAATAATTATTAATTGTTTTATATACATGTATTATGAAAGCTAAAGTATTTCTGTTATTAATGATTTTAGGGGCCGGATTAAACCTGCTTGCTATCAACACGAACGATTTTAACAGTTTAGTTCCCCAAAACGAAATTCCAAAATTTGGTAAGGACAGTGTAAAATGTATTACCAACCTGTCGCTTTACATCGAACCTTATAAGTACTGGAAACAGAGCAAATATAAAAGCGATGTAATTAACGATGCCATAAAACCATGGACCTATGTTTTTAACAACTGCCCGCGTTCGAGCCAAAACATGCTTATCCACGGTGTTAAAATTATGGAATATCGAATTAAAAAAGAAAAAGACCCTGCATTAAAAGAAAAATACATTGATACATTAATGATGGTTTACGACAAACGTATTAAGTATTTCCCTACTTACAAGGGCAGATCGCAGGTAGGAAAAATTTTAGGCGATAAAGGGGTTGCTTTATACAAACAACGTCCGGCAGATTACAAACAGGCCTACGAGATTCTGAAAAAATCGATTGAACAGGATAAAGACCGTGCAAAAGGCTCCGTTTATATCTATTATTTCAGAGCGTTAACCCGCATGGCACAAACCGGAGAAGCCGACCCCTCGGAAGTGGTGGATGCTTATGACCAAATCAGCGACTATCTTGATGTGAACATCAATAAATATAAAGCTGCCGGTAAAACAAGCAAAGTTGAAGTTTATCAAAATATAAAAGGTTCGCTGGAAAGCATGTTTGAACCCTTTGCAAGCTGCGATGTGCTGGTTCGTATTTATCAAAAGAAATTTGATGAGAACCCCGATGATGTTGAACTGCTGAAAAAGATTGCCGGAATACTGGACAAGAAAAAATGTGTTGAAGCCGATCTGTACTTAAATACCATTGTTCGTTTATACGAAATCGAACCGTCACCGGCATCCGCTTTCCTAATCGGAAAAATGTATCTTAAAAACGAAGATTACGACAAAGCACTGAAATATCTGTCGCAGGCAACCGATATTGAAGACCCGGAGAAAAAATTTGAGAATTATATGTTCCTCGCCGGTGTTTACAGATATAAAAACAACCTGCCGAAAGCCCGCGAAATGGCACGTAAAGCCATTGCCGTCGATCCTTCAAAAGGCGAACCATACCTGTTTATCGGCGACCTTTATGCTTCAAGCGCTGCCAAATGCGGTGATAACGACCTGACCAAACTGGTTGCCTACTGGGCTGCCGTTGACAAATATAAAAAAGCCAAACAGGTTGACCCCGAAATGTCGGCAGAAATGAATAAACGCATTGCCGCTTATCAAAAACATTTCCCTTCAAAAGAGGTAATGTTCTTTTACAACATCAACGAAGGCGACCCTTACACCGTTGGATGCTGGATAAATGAAAAAACCACGGCAAGAGCTGCCAAATAGCGGTTCTTTACTAATCTGATTTAATAAAAGAAACCTAAAATGTTTCGAACTTTCATAAAAAGCATCGTTCCCGTAATTATGGGAATGATGCTTTTTTCGTGTGAAAACAACATCGAAACCATTAAAAAAATTACCAGTCAGGATACCCTTACCGGTATTTCAGCATACGACATTGAATATCAAAGAAGCGATTCGGGCAGATTACAGTTTACCCTTAAAGCTCCCGTTATGATAAGGTACGAAGGAAAAGAACCTTATACCGAGTTTCCGGAAGGTTTTACCGTTTATATGTACGACAAAGACGAAACCGAAAAAGCATACATCAGCGCCAAATACGGCATCAATTATGCCCAAAAAAAATATATGAAAGCCCGTAACGATGTGGTGGTTAAAAATTTTAAAACACACGAACAGCTTAATACCGAAAACCTCGACTGGGATCAACGGAAAAAAATGATATATGCCCGAAGCTTTGTAAAAATAACCGCACCCGATAAACTGATTTTCGGCGACAGCCTTGTAGCCAAAGAGGATTTCAGCCGCAGAAAAATATACAATATCCAGCGGTCGGAAATTGAAACCGATGATACGGAGGATTAATTACACAGATATGTTAACTTTGCAATAAATGAATACCGATTACATAATTGTAATAGTAACCCTGCTGTTTTCGGGTTTCTTCTCCGGCCTGGAAATCGCCTTTGTCAGTTCCAGCCGGCTGAAACAGGAGCTCGACCTGAAAAAAAATCACCGCCAGGCACGCATCTTATCGTTGTTTTACAAAAATCCTTCACGTTTTATCGGTGCGCTGCTGCTGGGCAACAACATTGCACTGGTCGGATACGGTATTGTTATGGCAAGGCTGCTCGAAAAACCCATGGTACAATTGCTGCCCGGAGCTTTACAAACCGAATTTTTTATCCTGCTCATACAAACGGTTATCTCAACCCTGCTTATACTTATCACAGCCGAGTTTCTTCCTAAAATTTTATTCAGGATAAACCCCAACGCAATCCTTAAGTTTTTTGCCGTACCCGTCTGGCTTTTCTACATCATTTTCTACCCCTTGATTGTTCTCTACATAGGCATTGCCGAATTTTTGCTGAAAAAAGTTTTCCGGATTCACCTTACCAGCGATACCTATACCTTCAGTGCTGTTGATCTGGATGAGTACATTAAAGATTACCAACCTGAGGAGGAAGAGGAAAATACCCAGGAGATACAGATGATACAAAACGCCATGGAGTTTAAAAATGTTAAGCTGCGCGACTGTATGGTACCCCGTACTGAAATAGTGGCCATTGATATTGATGACAACATCGATCGTTTGGTAAAACTATTTATCGACAGCGGCCATTCAAAAATTATGGTGTTTGAAGGAGATATTGATAACTTAATCGGATACCTTCATGCCTATGATCTTTTTTCGCATCCCGAAAGTTTAAAAAGCATTGTAAGAAAAGTGGATGTTTACCCCGAAACCATGCCGGCAAAAGACCTTTTAAACGAATTTATCAAAAACCATAAAAGTGTGGCCATTGTGGTTGATGAATTTGGAGGAACATCGGGAATGGTTACCATGGAAGACATTATTGAAGAGATATTCGGTGAAATAGAAGACGAATACGATACCGGCAGCGAAAAAGAAGAACAATTATCGGAAAATAAATATCTGTTTTCAACAAGACTGGAAATTGATTACTTAAACGAAAAATACAATCTGAACATTCCCGAGTCGGAAGAGTACGAAACACTGGCCGGTTTTATTTTACATCACCACGAAAGTATTCCGCGGGAAAATGAATTGATTGAAATCCCGCCATTTACCTTTGAAGTTACCAAAGCCTCCAAAAACCGGCTCGAAGAGGTTAAGCTAACCCTGATACCGGTTCAGGAAAACACCTTATAAAACAAAAAACACCTTAATAAACAGTCTCTTTTCAACTAACTTATTGATAATAAATTCTTATTTGACAATTTTATTTTCATATTTCATATTCTATTGTATTTTTGCACCTCAAATTAAAAAAATAATATAACAAAGATGGCAGCAATAGGAAGTATCAGAAAGCACTCCACCATGTTGGTGATAGTTATCGGTGTAGCTTTAGCCGCATTTATTTTGGGAGACTTTGCTAAAAGAAGAGGAAGACACGACGTAAACGTTGGCGTAATTGACGGGCAGGAAGTAACCATTATGGACTTTAACAAAAAGTTTGAAACAAACCTCGACAATACCAAACGTCAAAAACAAACAACCACACTAACAAGTGCCGAGCAGGCTTCAATCCGAAATCAAACCTGGGAACAGCTTGTGAAAGAGATCATCATGGGTGAAGAATTTAACGAACTGGGAATTGACGTAACGGCTGATGAACTGTTTGATATGATTCAGGGGCCAAATCCCGATCCGTTAATCGTACAGTCGTTTACCGACCCCAATACCGGTGTTTTTGACAGATCAAGGGTTATCAACTACCTGAAAAATCTTGACAACATGCCTCCCGAAGCAAAACAACAATGGCTCGATTTTGAAAAATACCTGAAAGAGAAAAGAATGCAGGAAAAATTCAATGCGCTGATCTCAAAAGGTTATTACGTTCCGAAAGCATTGGCCATGAATGCCTATCGTGAGGACAACGACCGTGCCAGCGTTAGTTTTGTGGCAAGCAAAATTATGAATGTACCCGATAGCATTGTTACCGTTACCGATGATGATTATCGCACCTATTACGATGCCAACAAAGAAAAATTCAAACAAGCGGCCGGTTGCGATATCGACTTTGTTATTTTTAAGGTAACACCTTCACAAAGAGATATCCAAAAAGCAAAAAAAGAAATTGTGGCCATTGCCAGGGAGTTTAAACAAACCGATGACGTTGACCGTTTTATGAAGGTAAATTCCGACACTCCTTACGACAGTACATGGAAAACCAAAAGCGAACTTCCCGTTGAAATCGACTCCGTTATGTTTGCCGAGAAACCGGGTTTTGTTTCCAACTACTGGTTTAGCAATAACACCTATTACGTTGCACGTTTAATGGATAAGCAAATGCGCCCCGATTCCATTGAAGCTTCTCATATTTTAATTGCTTACAAAGGAGCTTTCAGAGCCAACCCTGCCATTGACCGCACCAAAGAAGAGGCGGAAAAACTGGCCGACAGCCTGCTTAACCTGTTTAATAAACGTAAAGCAAAACTTTCAGACCTTGCCGTTACCTATTCCGACGATCCTTCGGCAAAACAAAACAACGGCGATTTGGGATGGTTTAAAGACGGTGCCATGGTTCCGGGCTTTAACAATGCCTGTATCGAAACCAAAGTAGGAAAATACACCCTGGCCGAAACACCATTTGGCTATCACGTTATAAAAGTTACCGGAAAAAAAGAGCCTGTTGAAAAGGTTAAAGTTGCTATTTTAACCCTTGAGGTTGTTCCCGGCAACGAAACGTATCAAAATACATTTGCCGACGCTTCAAAACTGGCTTCTGAAAACAAAACCGAAGAGGCATTTAACAAAGCGGTAGAAGAGATGCACCTCACCAAACTTTCGCAACCTAAAATCCACGAAATGACCAGCAACATCAGAGGTTACGACAATGTGCGTCAGGTGGTAAGATGGGCATTTAACGAAGATACCGAAATAGGTTCCGTTTCCGACGTGTTCGATTTGGAAGGTGCTTATATGGTTGCTGTTGTAACCAATAAATACAGCGAAGGTGTACCAACCCTCGAAGAGCTTAAACCCATGATAGCCCGTTCGGTATTGAACGTGAAAAAAGGAGAATATCTGGCAAACAAAATGAAAGCTGCCGGTTCCGATTTAAACCAAATTTCCAAAAGCCTGAACCTCCCCATTGAAGAGGATAATGCTCTTGTTTTCTCGGCACGCAGCTTCGGAAGCTACGGCAGAGAACAAAAAGCCATTGGTACAAGTTTCGGACTGGATAAAGGCTCGGTTTCAAAACCGGTTGTTGACCGTTCCGCTGTTTTTGTTATCAAACTGAACAATATTGTTGCTTCGGATGCCGAAAAAGGATATGTTCAAAAAGCTAAGAAAATGGAACACAATTTTACCAATATGGTAAATAACGACCTGCCTTACAGAGCACTTCAAAAAGCTACCGAAATAGAGGATAACAGAATTAAATTCTTTTAGAAGATATCAAATAGTATCATAAAAAAAGCGATGCCGTACGGCATCGCTTTTTTTTATGACAGGTACCGGCAAGCTACTCCACCAGTTCAAAATCAAGTTGCCGGCGGAGCAGGTCAACTTTTTTAACCAATACGTTTACCGTATCGCCAAGCTGGTAAACCATGCCTGTATGTCGTCCGTACATGCGGTAATTATCTTCATCAAAAACATAATAATCGTCTTTCATGTTTTGAATGCGAACCAAACCTTCGCTTTTGCTAATGGTAAGTTCAACAAACAATCCCCATTTACTTACACCCGAAATCACCCCTTCAAAAACTTTACCTGTTTTGTCCTGCATAAACTCAACCTGTTTGTATTTGATGGATTCCCGTTCGGCATCCGAAGCACGTTTTTCCATTTCGGATGAATGCTTGCAATACTCTTCATACTCCTCTTTGTTGGCGGAGGCTCCGCCATCAAGATAGATTTCCAGTAAACGGTGAACCATAAGGTCGGGGTACCGGCGTATGGGCGAAGTAAAATGCGAATAATAAGGAAACGCCAGTCCGTAGTGTCCAATGTTGTCGGTGGAATAAAAGGCTTTCGACATGGTTCGTATGGCAATGGTTTCAATCAAAGTTTCTTCACCTTTTCCTTTTACCTTATTAAAAAGTTGGTTATAGGATTGCGCCAGGGCTTTACGGTTGCTGATGTTAAGATGGTGTCCTAACTTTTTAAGAAACTGCACAAAAGTGTTCAGTTTTTCGGGGTTGGGCTCGTCATGCACACGATAAACAAAGGTTTTGGCTTTTTTCCCGGGAGCTGTTTTGCCGATGTGTTCGGCTACTTTTTTATTGGCGAGCAACATAAACTCCTCCACAAGATGATTGGCCTCCTTTTGCTCTTTCACGTATGTTTCAATGGGCTTGCCTTTTTCATCCAGTTTAAACCTCACTTCTACCGTGTTAAAATTAATGGCTCCGTTATTAAAACGTTTTTCGCGCATAATGGAAGCCAGCTTATGGAGTGTAAGTATTTCGTCGGGATAATCGCCCTCACCGGTTTCAATAATTTGCTGTGCCTCCTCGTAAGTATAACGCCGGTTCGATTTGATAACCGTTTTACCGAACCACTTTGAAATAACCTCCGCTTTATCGTTTATTTTAAATACGGCCGAAAAGGTAAATTTCTCTTCATCTGGACGCAGCGAACAAACACCGTTGGATAACTTTTCGGGCAACATGGGTACAACCCTGTCAACAAGATAAATGGAAGTGCCGCGTTCATAAGCCTCCTTGTCAAGTGCCGTTCCGGGCTTAACATAATGCGAAACATCGGCAATATGAACCCCTATCTCCCATAAACCTTCCTCAAGTTTCCGAATGGAGATGGCATCGTCAAAATCTTTTGCATCCCACGGGTCGATGGTAAGGGTAAACACATTGCGAAAATCGCGTCGCTTTTTCAGTTCCGATTTTGAAAGGTTATAGGATATCTTAGACGCTTCCTTTTCCACCTCTTTTGGAAAACTCAACGGAAAATTGTACTCCGACAAAATGGATTGCATTTCCACATCATTATCGCCCGGTTTTCCCAGTATCTGAACAATTTCACCAAACGGATTGTTGGAGTGCTCGGGCCAGTCGGTAAGTTTGGCAAGCACCTTTTGTCCCGTGGCGGCATTGTTCATTTTATCTTTCGGAATAAAAATATCGTAGGGCATCAGTTTGTTGTCGGTAACCACAAAGCCGAAATTCTTACTGCGTTCGAATATTCCTACCCATGTATCTTTCTTTCTTTTCAGTATTTCAACAATCTGTCCTTCGGTTTTACGCCCTTTTCGCTTGGGAAGGATCAGCACTTTTACATGATCGCCATTAAGCGCATGGTTTAAGTTGTTGGGCATAATAAGGATATCTTCACCTCCTTCATCGGAAATAATATAAGCCTTACCGGTCTCTTTCATCTCCACCGTTCCGGTAATATACTTGTGCTTATTGGCAAATTCGGCAAGTTTCTCCGGCGGCAACATATACTTGCCCTTTTTTACTTCCACCAGGTCGCCGGCAGCGTACAATTCTTCAATGATGCGGCGCACCATTTCGCGGGTGGCTTTGTCGCGAATGCCCAAATTAAACGAAATCTGTTTGTAATTTAGTGCTTTAAACGGATTGTCGGCAAATTCGGTAATAACAACCCCCTGAAGGGTTCCTCTATATTTTTTTTTATTCTTTTTTCTTGACATGTTCTTTTTAGTCTGTAAATATTAATTGTTTAATTGTTGATGAATACTTAAGGAGTGCATCATCGGTATAAGGAGGGTTAGGCGCGTCAAAGATACGAAACAATCAGCAGGATACCCCGAAATTATAAAAGGTTAACAATTAAGTAATCCTGCAACCGTGTTCATTACGGAGTTTTGCGGTTAAAACAACCTGTTTGTTATTTGCTTTAAACAGCATTTACAAATGATTAAACGGATTTATTGCTATTCAACGGTAATTATTCCGTTTCCTGTTTTGGTAAACTTACCGATAACAACAGCATCATTAACACCGTTACTATGAAGTTTCTTAACAAAGGCTTCCGCCTCCGTTTCGGGTAATGCCACCAGTAAACCGCCCGATGTTTGGGCATCGCAAAGCAACAGATGATCGGTTCGGGGCAGGTTTCCGTAATTTACAAACGCTTTTACAAATTCCATGTTGTTGTAAGTACCTCCGGGGATAACCCCAGCTGCCGCCAGATTTTTTACCTCCCTTAAATAGGGCACTTTGTTGTATTCAACAGTAACATTGCAACCCGAGCCTGTCGTCATCTCTTTAAGGTGTCCCATAAGTCCGAAACCGGTTACATCGGTACAGGCATGTACATTAAAATCAAGCATTGTTTCGGCGGCGGTTTTGTTAAGCTCCGACATCAGTTTTATCACCTCCTTTTGCAGCGATATTTCCACCATACCGCGCTTAATGGCCGTTGAAAGGATACCGGTTCCCAAAGGTTTGGTAAGCACCAAAACATCGCCGGGTACGGCTCCCGTATTTTTAATTATCCTGTCGGGATGCAAGCTGCCTGTTACCACCATTCCGTATTTTGGTTCCGGATCTTCAATGGTATGGCCTCCAAGAACGGGAATACCGGCTTCGGTGGCTTTATCCTGTGCCCCTTTTAATATTTGTTCCAAAACCTCCATGGGAAGGGTATCTTCCGGAAATCCGGCAATATTAAGCGCAAACAGCGGCCTGGCTCCCATGGCATAAATATCGCTTAACGCATTGGCAGCCGCTATGGCACCAAAATCGTACGGGTCATCAACAACAGGGGTAAAAAAGTCGAGTGTTTGAACAATGGCCGTATCTTTTCCGAGCTGATAAACCGTAGCGTCGTCGGACGTTTCGGTACCAACCAAAACATTTTTATCAAAAAGCGGTGTAAGCTTTTGCAATACACTTTCGAGATGTTGAGGCTGAATTTTACAGGCACAACCGAGACCGTGTGTATAATGGGTAAGTTTTATTTTTTCCGCATCGGGTTTTTCGATAATCTCAATATTGTTTTCTTTGGGTAACAATTGTTTAACCGTTCGTATTATCTCTTCCGAAGCCGTTTTGATATCATCCGTTGACAGGCCTCTGCCGGTTGAAAAGCGAATGGTACCCATGGCATAATCGAGCGGTACCAGCATGGCTTTTAATACCGTTGACACATCAACGCTTTCGGCATGACAGGCAGCACCTGCCGATGCGGCAACCCCTTCCATACGGTCGATTAACGTGTTGGCTTCCACTTTCGGAAACGAAATGCTTAAGGTGTTGGGCAATCGTTTTTCGGGATGTCCGTTAATTTTAGCTTCAGGAAAAGCACCTGTTAAAAGTTTTTGCAGATAATTGCGTGTTTTGCGATAGTGCTCCATGTTTTCGTGCAAATGTTCTTTTGCCTGACTGGCGGCTTCTCCCAATCCGACAATCTCCAAAACATTTTCGGTACCTGCCCTCAGGTTTTGCTCATGGTCGGCACCATGAATCAGCTTTTCAAGATGTACCCCTTTTCGGATATACAATGCACCTATACCTTTTGGTGCATATAGTTTATGGCCTGCAATGCTTAAAAGGTCCACCCCCAAATCGTTAACATTAACCGGAATTTTACCGAGCGACTGGGCAGCATCGGTGTGCATAAAAATACCGTGTTGTTTTGCCAGTGAGGCAATTTCGGCAACAGGCTGAATGCTGCCCGTTTCGTTATTGGCATGCATTACCGTTATCAAAATGGTTTCGGGACGAATGGCAGCCTTTAACTCTTCCATTTTAACAATCCCGAATTCATCCACGGGAACGGTCGAAATTTCAAACCCGTTTTTTTCGAGGTAGCTGCAAACTTCAAAAACCGCAGGATGCTCCACGGCCGAAGTAATAATATGATTTCCTTTATGTTTGTTAGCAAATGCAATGCCTTTTATGGCATAGTTATTCGATTCGGTTCCGCCGCTGGTAAATACAATCTCCGACGGATCGCAATCAATTAGTCCGGCAATTTGCCTGCGGGCTTTTTCAACGGCCAGCTTGGTTTTTACCCCGTAACTGTGCACACTGGAAGGATTTCCGAAGTAATGGTCGAGGTATGGACGCATGGCATCGGCAACCTCTTTGGCTACCGGTGTAGTGGCATTATAATCAAGATAAACGGGTTCGCGATTACTCATCTTTATCGGTTTAATTTTAAAAACACAAAACTATCATATATTTTCAACAATGGTTTGTTTTGCCGCACTCCGTTTAATACGGTAATATGTTTTAGTAACCGCCGTTAGAATCTTATTTTACCACCGTTGCATTCGGAAAAATAACTTCCTCCTGCTTATTCCGGAAAAAAACATCACGGATGTGTAAAAACTACAAAGATACGCTCAGTAAAACCGGCCGTTAATTATTGTTAAAACGTCAACCGGGCACTTTACAAATTTTTTAAAATTTTTTTCCTTTGCGCTGCTCTTAGAAAATGAACCCGTTTCGAGTTCTGTTTTTATTCTTTAAAAATATTGCTGTATGGATATTGTTGTTGAAAACATGACGAAGACCTACGGCAGGCAAAAAGCCGTAGACAACATTTCGTTACAGGTAAAAACAGGCGAGGTTCTTGGTTTTCTGGGTCCGAACGGAGCCGGGAAAACCACCACCATGAAAGCCATCACTTCATTCCTTGTACCCGATCAGGGGGACATCCGCATCGGAAACATTTCGGTAACCGACAACCCGCAGGAAGCCAAAAAACACATCGGTTACCTGCCCGAAAGCAATCCGCTTTACGAAGATATGCCGGTTATCGATTATTTGCAGTTTTGTGCTGCCATCGAAGGTGTTCCCAAAGAAAAAATTAACGACAAGGTTAAAGAGGTGATTACTACCTGTGGAATTACCCGCGAAAAACACAAAAAAATCAGTGAACTGTCGAAAGGTTACAAACAGCGTGTGGGTTTGGCCCAGGCGTTGATACACGACCCCGAAGTGCTGATTTTGGATGAACCCACCACCGGACTCGACCCCAACCAGATTGTCGAGATACGCGAGCTGATTAAAGACATCGGTAAAGAAAAAACCGTAATCCTGAGTTCGCATATTCTTGCGGAAGTAGAAGCCACCTGCGACCGCATTATGATTATCAACAAAGGTAAAATTGTTGCCGACGGAACCACCGAAGAGTTACGCAAACAGGCTCAGGGTAATGAAATATTGAAAGTTACCATCGAAGACGGCGATTTGGACACCGTTTTCAGTGCGCTTCAACAGCTTGAAACCGTCGAATTGGTTGACTTCCTCGATAAGTCGTCGCAAACATTCGAGGTAAAAAGTAAAACGGGACAAAGTTCACGCAGAGAAGTGTTTAACCTTTGTGTTGAAAAGGGATGGGCATTGACACAAATGTCGTTTGTTGAAACACGCCTTGAAGACATATTCCGTGAATTAACCCTTGAAAATTAAAAGTTAACGTTCCGTAAAGTTTAAATGATGTAACATTTTTACATTGTTTTTAACCGTTACATTTTTAATGAATTACGGTAACCATCAGAAAAAAACAATAAAATGAAAGAGATTTGGATTATAACAAAACGGGAACTACAGGCCTATTTCGACTCATTAATGGCCTATATACTGCTGATCCTGTTTTTGGGATTCAGCGGGTTTTTTACCTGGATTTACGGTAGCGATATCTTTTTTGTAAAACAGGCCAGTTTAATCGTGTTTTTCAATATCGCCTACTGGACACTCTTCTTTTTTATTCCGGCACTAACCATGCGGCTTTTGTCGGAAGAAAATCGCTCGGGAACCATTGAACTTCTGCTTACAAAGCCGGTAACCGACTGGCAGGTTATCATTGCAAAATTTTTATCGGCACTATTGCTGATTATAGCCGCATTGATACTTACCCTGCCCTATTACATAACGGTTAGCTCGCTGGGAAACATCGATACCGGTGCCGTATTCAGCGGTTATCTTGCCCTTATTTTTATCAGTGCCATGTACATTGCAATCGGTATTTTTACCAGCAGTGTTACCAACAACCAAATAGTGGCTTACCTGTTGGCACTGAGTATCGGCATATTTTTTCAGATTATTTTCCAGATGCTGAGTTCCGGTTTTACCGGCATATTAGGGCAAATTACCGACTATTTGAGCATAAACAGCCATTTCGAATCGATGACACGGGGTGTAATCGACTCGCGTGATATTATCTATTTCCTGTCGGTAATATTTATGGGGCTGGTGTTTGCCGAAACCATGTTGTTGAAAAAAAGAGAAGTTTAACACAGTAATTATGCTGCCATGAAGAAAAAATCATACTTTGGAACATTACTGTTGCTAACCATCATCATTGTGGTGATTAACATCATATCGGAAAAATGGTTTTTCAGGATTGACCTTACCGAAGACCATCAATACTCATTAAGCCGCGTAACCGAAAATGTGTTGAAAGGGCTGGACGAAACCGTAACGGTAACCGCTTATTTTACAAAAGATCTGCCTCCTAATCTGCAAAAAGTAAAACAGGATTTTAAAGACCTGCTAATCGAATACAATAAAAGGTCGGGAGGTAAAGTGGCTTATAAATTCGTGAATCCTAACGACGAGCCGCAAACGGAACAGGAAGCCATAAAGGCCGGTATCCGTCCGGTATTGCTTAATGCACGTGAAAAAGATCAGCTTAAACAGCAAAAAATATACATGGGTGCCCAGGTGATGCTTGGTGCCAAATCGGAAGCAATGCCATTTATCAGCGGGGAAGAAAGCATGGAGTATGCACTTACTTCGGCCATTAAAAAACTGTCGGTTAAAAACAAACCGCTGCTCGGATTTATTGCCGGCAACGGCGAACCCGGAATCGACCAAATGCCACAGGCCATGGAAGCGCTTAAGGTTCTTTACAAGGTGGTTCCGGTTACCATTACCGATACCACACGGCTAAAAAATTACAAAGCGCTGGTTTGGGTTGCCCCTAAAGACAGCATCAGCCCGGTTGTATTTAACAGGCTTAACAGCTATCTTGCCGGTGGCGGCAACCTCATTATCGCCGCTAACCGTGTTCAGGCAAATTTACAAACCCTGCAGGGTACGGCATTAAATACCGGACTTGAAACATGGCTGGCCGAAAAAGGAATTACGGTTGAACCCGATTTTGTGGTTGATCAACGCTGCGGAACCATCGGTGTGAGCCAGCGGCAGGGCATGTTTAATTTTACCACTCAGATGCGGTTCCCTTATATGCCGGTAATTGTCAATTTTGCCGACCATCCTGTTACCAAAGGGCTTGAAGAAGTGTTGATGCAGTTCCCAAGTCCCATCGGTTTTTCCGGCGATTCGTCAATCAGGTTTACACCTCTGGCATTTACTTCGGAGAAATCGGGCAAAGAGAAAGCCCCCATCTTTATACAGGTTCAAAAACAGTGGAGTGCTGCCGATTTTAACGACGGACATATTCCGGTGGCTGCACTCTTTAGCGGTAAGCTGGCAGGTGATGCGATGAGCAGGATCATTATTATCACCACGGGCGATTTGGCCATTAACGGCAGCGGAAGAAATGCAAGGAAACTTAATGATGACAACGTAAACCTGTTTGTTAACAGCATTGATTACCTTGCCGATGATACCGGCCTTATTTCGTTAAGAACCAAACTTATTAAATCAAGACCCCTGGATAATATAAGCGAAGGAAAAGCCCTCTTCCTGAAATGGCTCAACTTCCTGTTACCGGTTCTGCTGATCATTATTTACGGTCTTTTCAGAGCGCAATACAGAAAAAATCAACGCATTAAAAGAATGGAGGAAGATTATGTTCAGTAAATTGAGTAATAAAACACTGGTAATCGTTTTACTGGTGTTGGGAGTTGTTTTCTACTTTGCTGTTTTTTCCGATCACAGCAACAGCTCCTATAAAAATGAGTTAATAAATCTCGATACGGCCGGCGTAACCAAAATAAAAATCGAGGCTCCCGATAAAGCGCCGTTTGAGCTGACTAAAAATAATAACCTGTGGAATTTACAGTTGGATAATAATCAGGCGGATGCCGATTTGAACAAAATAAAAGCACTGCTAACGCAAATGTCGCCCCTGAAAACCATTCGTGTTGCCACCAACTCACAAAAGGATTTTGACAAATACGGGGTAGGCGACAAAGCTTTAAAAATAAATTTCCTGGATGGTAATAAATCGTTGGCGGTACTCTATCTCGGTAAGGTTCATTACGAAGTGCCCGAGGAGGATGAACGCAACCCTTACTCAAAGGGTACTCAGGGAAGGCTGATTGGCTACGCCCGTACCGACGGAGATAATTTGGTTTATGTGGTGGACGGTTACATGAAAATAAGCTATGGCGACGGAGCCGACAGCTTTAAGAAAAAAACCCTTGTTGATGTTGATCCGGAAACCGTTAGCAAGGTCGATTTTAACAGCGGGGGCGCTTCTTATCAGCTGATAAAAACCGATAATGGCTGGAAAATAAACAATGGGGCTGCCGACTCGGCCGTTACAACAAAATATATCAAATCCATATCGCGGCTTACAGGTTACCATCTGTTTGACAACGACACCATCAGGGGAATTTCTCCTGTCGGTAGCGTAACCATTACAACAAATAGTGCCGGCATAATAAAAATAGATGCATATCCTGTTGATTCGGTAAATTTTGCCCTGGTTTCGAATCAGAACCACGGCAATGTTATTAAAGATAAAGATCACAGGCTGTTCGACAGGTTGTTTAAGGAAAAGGATTATTTTGTAAAAAAAGAAGCCGCGAAACCGTAAGGTATTTTCCGTTAACCGTGGCAAAGCGATTTTCCCGTTGTTTTTAAAATAGCAAAATCAGATTTTAGTCACGCCCTCTTCATATATGCATTAAGCGGAAGAGGCGTGGCTTTTTTTATTTCGATTAATTAAACTTTGGCGTATGTCGGCGCATAAACAAATTGGGTTTAATACCATATCTTTGTAAAAAGATTTGCCGTACAATGTTGAAATATATTATTATTGGTTTTTTGTCGGTTTTAAGCCTTGTTACATGTTCCCAAAACTTTAACCAAAGAGTAATCGACAGTTCGCGGGTGGCGGTTACGATTGATTCATTACGCAAAATATACGGCCATAACAAAATCATTCCCGGACGTTACGAATTAGCTGCCTTAACCGCCCTCTCCCGTTTTCCGGAACTCGACAGTACAAAAATTGTTTTTAAACCGAAAAAAATAAAAACCACCCTGAATACACGGCCTGCTGTTTGGTCACTTCTTTTCGGTAACCGGCAAAACAGAAAATATATTATTCGTATCAACAAGCGTAAAAAAGATAGTCTTATAATGTTTGATCAGGTTCCGTTTAATGCCAAAATCGGACTTCTCGGGCATGAGTTCAGTCATATTATCGATTACAAAAATAAAGGACTTTCGGGGGTTGCTAAAAGAGGCTGGACATATGGCAACAAAACCCAAAAAGAACAGTTTGAAAAAGAGATTGATTCCATAACCATTAACCGGGGCCTGGGCTGGCAACTTTACGACTGGTCGGAATATGTGTTAAAAAAATCGGAAGCAAAACAGTCGTATAAAGAATTTAAAAAAGAGATATACCTCGAACCCGACGAGATTAAAGAAATGCTTTTAAAATAGCTCCACATCCTTTCTTTCTATTGGACATGTTTGTTATGTAGTTGTTTAAAGTTAACCTGTTGCTCATAACAGTAAAATATTTAAAGCGACTGTTCAAAAAGTAATTTATTAGTCATATTATCAGCTTAAGCAAGGGTTGTCACGCTGAGCGTAGTCGAAGCGTGATCCATTCTTCGACTACCTGCCTGTCCGGCAAGGCTGGTGCTCAGAATGACACGGCTTTTACTTTTTTGAACACTCTTCTACAATAAAATATTTATATTTCAAGCTGCTAACTTTAAACAACTTCTATAAATAATTGTCAGAAAAGCCATTTTGTGACAGAACGTTATTAAATCCCATTGTTATTAATTTAACAATAATATGTATCTTTGTCATGTAAATAAGAAACTTTTATTATGGCAAAAGTGATTGTTAAAACCAAAGAGATTCCCGCGAAAACCATTGCACGCCTGAGTCAGTACAGGAGGGCGTTGCTTATTTGCCTGTCGCGCGGAAAAACCAATATATTTTCACACGAAATAGCCTCACTGCAGCATGTAACCCCTGTTCAGGTTCGCCGCGATTTGATGCTGATCGGTTTTTCGGGCAGCTTAAAACAGGGATACGACATACACCGTTTAATTGAAGTTATTAGCGAAATACTGGATAGTGAGGAGGGAATCAATGTGGCGGTGGTAGGGCTCGGAAACCTTGGCCGGGCCATGATCAACTATTTTTACGGAAAGCGAACACGGCTTACCATTGTTGCCGCATTTGATAACGATTCAAATAAGATCGGCACCGAATTTAACGGAATTTATTGTTATTCGCCATACAGGCTTGAAGAGGTCATCAAAAAGAAAAACATAAAAATTGCCATTCTTACGGTTCCGCCCGAAAAGGCGGTGGAGGTAACCGAAAAACTGGTACATGCCGGAATAACCGGAATCTTAAACTACACCTCAACCCCCGTTAATGTACCCGACCATGTTTTTCTTGATGAGTATGATATGATTACCACACTGGAAAAAGCTGCATTTTTTGTAAAAACGCTCTCCGAAAACCGGTAGTGCTCTAAATCAGGGTTGTTTTTTTAACTTTATTTACGGCATTCAAGTGCCATATACCTCGGGCTGTCGGCAATCAGGATGATTTTCGGGAATAATCTTTTAAGCAATGTACGGTAATTTACAAGATGGCGGTTAAAAACAAGTACAAACCGCCCGTCAGGATTTAATTTCTTTTGTACCTGCGTAAAAAGGTTCATGCTCACCTCCGTATTAATTTCGTGACCGAAATGAAAAGGCGGGTTGGTAACAATCAGGTCAAAATAATCATCTTCAAAAATCAGCAGATCATCCGAAAAATGGTGCCGGCAGTTGGAATCCGGCAAATTCAATTTAGAAGATTCCACAGCCGTAAAGTTATCATCGGTCAGGTGAATCTCCGGTAATGCCCATCCGTTTCTTTCAAAAACCCGCTGAATGTATGCGGCAATCACTCCGTTGCCCGATGCCATATCCAGTATCCGCCGTTCATCAACAAAAGGGGTAAAATACCGTAAAAGGAATTGTGTGGCATAATCAATTTTACCGGAAGAAAAAACTCCGGGATAGTGAACTATTTTAAGTCCGTTCCAATAAATGGTATCCGTCAAATTGATGCTTACATTGGGTTTGGGTTTTTTCAGGATAAGGAGCCGGGCTTTTTTTCTGGCCCTGCTTTGCTCCGTACTGCTAAAAAACTCTCCCGCTATTTTCAACAATTGTTTGCTGAAATATTTGGTCATAAACCCGCATAAAACCATGGTTTGCTCACCACACGATTGGTGGATTTGATACAAATGGAGGCGAAACAGCTCCAACGATTTCGGAATCTTTACCAAAGCAATATCCAAAGTATCCGGAAAATCATCAAGCGGTGTTAAAAACAGATTTTCATCAAATTCTAATTTATTGCTTAAGAGATTGGCCCTTACGGCCTTTTCCTGACTTTTATAACCAATAACAACAAACGGTTTCCGGTGGGCAAGATGACAGGCTAAAAATCCGAAACGGTCGTTTATCAAAGCTATATTAGAATGGTTGTTAAGCAGACTTTCCGCTTCCGTTAACAGCAATTGGTCCGCCGCATTAAAAGGTTGTAACGACGGATTTTTTGTTTCGGGGTATCGTTGAATGACCGGCATATTGAATAAACGGATGCTTTTAGGGTTCAAAATAACAAAAATTTATCCCTCTTTTATGGTAAGGATACATATTTTAGCGGCAAACGTAAACATATCCCTCTCTTTTCCAATTTAGAATCCGTTATAAATTCTTAAATCTCATTAAGACCGCTTTCATTTGCAATGATGCAAACCTTTCCTTAGCTTATTTTTTCTAACTTTGGAATCCCTAAAAAAAGTTAGTTATGGAATATGAAATATTAAAACCCCGGGTACAGGATGGTATTGCGGTTGTTACCATCAGTCGCCCCAAGGCGCTCAATGCACTGAACACCCGTTTTTTTCAGGAAATGGACGATTATGTTGCAAGCATAAAAAACGACAGCAGCATCAAAGTTATGGTTATTACCGGCGAAGGCAAAGCTTTTGTTGCCGGTGCCGATATAGCCGAAATGGTTAATAAAAACCAGGAAGAGGGAAGTGATTTTTCGCGGTTGGGACAGGCCACATTTCGCAGTCTCGAAAATCTGAACATTCCGGTTATTGCCGCCATTAACGGTTTTGCCCTCGGGGGCGGACTGGAGCTGGCCATGGCATGCGATTTTCGTACCGCCAACACCAAAGCTAAATTCGGACAACCCGAAGTTAATCTGGGTCTTATTCCCGGTTATGCCGGAACCCAAAGGCTTTCGCGACTGGTTGGGCCGGGTGATGCCCTTTATTTATTGATGACCGCCGATATGATAGGAGCGGAAGATGCGTTGCGTATTGGTCTGGTTCAAAAAGTTTTCGAACCGGAAGTTTTGATGGAAGAAACCATGAAAATTGCCCGCAACATTGCTTCAAAAGGACCAAAAGCAGTAAAACTGGTTAAACAGGTGGTTCGCCAGGGGCTTGGGCTGGCTTTCGACAAAGGCTCCGAACTGGAAGCACAAAATTTCGGCTCGCTCTTTGGCGAGGGCAACGAAGGAAAAGAAGGCATGCAGGCATTTCTGGAAAAAAGAAAACCCAATTGGTAGTAACATCCCCGATAATAATTTTTAAAAAGAACATTTATTATTGAAAACAAAATTATTATGGATATTCAAATTCAAAAATTAAATATCATTCATCGCTTAATCAGGGTAACCGATGAAGATTTAATTAATAAAATTGATACATTGCTTTCTTCCAATACTGAAGATATCTCTCCCATGACACTGGAGGAATTTTATTCGAAAATTGATGAAGCGGAAAATGATATTGCCAACGGAAATATAATTTCACATGATGATTTAATCAAGAGTGTTGAAAAATGGTAAAAAAAGTCCAAATAATTTGGTCGGAGCATGCTGAAAGTGATTTAAAGAATATATATAACTACTATGCTGATATTTCTGTTATTGTTGCTAAAAAAATAATTAATGGAATAATTAAAAAAGTTGGTTCACTAAAGTAACCCTCTTTTACTTACAGTTATTATGTCCGACAAACATTTAAAAACCGAAAACAAAATTATTAACCCAAATAAAAACAGTAATATGACTTATAACGAAAGATTACAAAATGTTGCAGTGCTGGGTGCTGCCGGCAAAATGGGAAGCGGAATTTTACTGCTAACCGCCGTGCACATGGCCGACCTGAAACTGCAAAACAAAGACAAAACCTACGTGCTTTATGCCATTGATGTTTCGGATGAAGCATTAACCGGTTTGATTGATTATCTGCGCGTTCAGGTTCGTAAAATGGCCGAAAAGAAAACCGTCTGGCTGCGCGAAATGTACGCCGACCGCAGTGACCTTATTGAAAACTTCGATATTATCGATGAATACATTAACGATGTGCTCAAAATTGTACGTCCCGTTACCGCCATTGAAGCAGCTTATAAATCCAATCTGGTTTTCGAAGCGGTAAACGAAAACAGAGCCTTAAAGGTTAAACTCTTTACCCAAATTCGCGAAAACAATCCCGATGTATGGTTCTTTACCAATACCTCGTCGGTTCCCATACATCTTATTGATGAAGAAGCCGATTTGAAAGGAAAAGTTATCGGTTTCCATTTTTACAACCCGCCGGCCGTTCAGCGTTTGGTCGAGCTAATCAAAACCGACAACACCAAACAGGAGGTTGTTGATTTTGCTTATGAGTACGCCAAAAACCTGAAAAAAATAATTGTGCCCTCAAACGACTTTGCCGGTTTTATCGGGAACGGTCATTTTATGCGCGACGGATTACACGGTATAGGCGAAGCCGAAAAACTGGCTTCCGAAAAAAATATCCCGCTCTATCAGGCCATTTACATGATCAATAAAATTACGCAGGAGTACCTTATTCGTCCCATGGGCATCTTCCAGCTGATGGACTACGTAGGCATTGATGTGATGCAGTTTATCCTTAACGTGATGAACCCGTTTGTTGATGACGAAGACCTGCACAGCAACCTGCTTGATAAAATGATGGAGCAGGGCGTAAAAGGCGGACAATATTCCAGCGGTGCTCAAAAAGACGGATTCCTGAAATATGAAAAAGGCAAACCGGTTGCCGTTTGGGACATCGACAAAAAAGAATATGTGCCCATCGACAGTTTCAAAGCCGATGCCGATGCCATGCTGGGTGATATACCCGAAACGGTGGTTCCGTGGAAAGCAACCCTGAAAATGAAAAATAAAGATGAGGTTTTCGGTAAATTTTACACCGACCTGAAAGCTGCCGGTACATTGGGTGCCGAAATTGCCATCCGCTACGGACAACGCTCAAAAGCCATTGGCGAAAAGCTGGTTGCCGACAAAGTGGCAAATAATGCCGACGATGTTAACACGGTAATGCTTACCGGATTTTATCATGCTTACGGACCTGTTAACAACTATTTTGAATAATAAAATATTACAGATATGAAGAAGTTAAGAAGAAAAGTATATATGGCTGCCGGTTACAATACCATTTCGCTGGGAACCGGCCGTAAGGAGTTTAATCCGCGCAAACCCCGCCCGGGCATTGAACACTATATTAAAGAAGCCGGACAGGGTGTGCTGAGCCAAATCGGCGGAGCCGGAAATGTTGACGAATCGGTGATAGGCAATTTTATGGCCGGACGCTTTAACAAACAGGGGCATCTCGACGGATTTATTCCCATGATCGATAAAGGGCTGGCCATGAAACCGGCCGTCAGGGTCGAAGGAGCCTGTGCTTCGGGAGGCCTTTCACTGGTAACCGGTATCAGACAGGTGCTGGCGGAAACCTCGGAGGTGGTTCTGTCACTGGGATTTGAAGTGCAAAATACCGTTAAAGCCATTTATGGTGCCGATATTTTGGCCATGGCCGGATGGTATCAAAACCGTAAAAACGGACATGCCTACTTTTTTCCGGGACAGTTTAGCGACCGCGCAGGAGCCTATTACGAAAAATACGGTTACGAACGTACCCGCAAAGGAATGGCCCGCTGGTACGCCAACGCCATCGAAAATGCCCGCCTCGACCCCACTGCACAAGAATACCACAACAGTAATCCCGACCCCTATGCCACGGCATTAAAAATGCAACCCAACGGAAAATTCTTTGTGGATCATCTTACCGTTTTGGACTGCTCAAAAGTTTCCGATGCAGCGTCAGGTATCACCATCTGTTCGGAAGAGGGACTTGAACGCATCGGCATTGCCAAAAAAGATGCCGTTGAGGTGGTTGGGTTCGGACATGCAGTAAGAGATATTACCGAAGACCCCAAAGACCTTACCGAACTGGAAACCATCAAATTTGCAGCACATCAGGCACTGGAAAATGCCGGCATTACCATCGATCAGCTCGGCACGGTTGAAACCCACGACTGTTTCTCCATAGCAGGTATTTTGGCCGTTGAAGCGTTAGGACTTGCCGCCAAAGGCGAGGGTGCCGATTATGTAGCCGAAGGAAAAACCGGCCGTAACGGCGAACTTCCTTTTAATACTACCGGAGGTTTGATTGGATGGGGTCACCCTACCGGCGGAACGGGAGTTCATCAGGCGGTAACCATTTGGCAGCAGCTTACCGGCAAAGCAGGAGATGCACAAATCAATATCAGCGACGACAAACCTTACGGACTTACCATCAACATGGGTGGTGACGATGTAACGGTAACCGCAATTGTATTTAAACGCGGCGAATAGTAATAGTTGCTTACATATAAAAACCACACTCAAATTCCGGGTGTGGTTTTTTTGTTTTATAAAAAGGGATGATTTTTCATTCCTGTTATCGGCACGAACCGGAAAGGTTGAAAAGTTCAAGGTTTGAAAGTTTGAGGTTTTAATGAACCGCAAAGCGAACCTTTTCGGTCGAACGAAGGCTTGTGTCCCGATAGTTATCGGGGGGGGTCCGGAAAGGTTGAAAGGGTTTTGCTGGTTGCTGGTTGCTCGTTGCTGGTTGCTCGTTGCTGCCTGCCCGAATGTTCTGACAAGAACAGGCGGGGTTGTTGGTCGGTTCAAGGTTTGGAGGATTTGAGGTTTAAATGTTTAGAGGTTCAAAAGTTCAGAAGTTGGGAAGTTGAGAAGTTGGGAATTGGTTGCTGGTTGCTGGGTGCCGGGTTGCTTGTTGTTGCCCCTCCCGCAAGCCCCACCGTCATCCCGAAGGAGGCACGACTGAGGGATCTCCCGGGCATCAGCCTGCCTTTAAGACAAAAGGAAATCCGGTAGATTTATAGTGGGGGATTTCTCCTCCTTCGTCGTCGAAATGACGACGTATTTTGAATGAACGACGTAGTTTTGGGTTTCTTTTTTTTAATATTTGAATTTACCCGCCTGCCGGACGGGCAGGATTGAAATTTGGTGCTTGCAATTTGTAATTTGACAACCAAGTACTCCACACTTTAGCTCACTCTAGGCACTCCAAACTTTAAGTACTTTAGTCACTCCAAACTTCAACCACTTTACTTTATCGTTAATAACACTATCTTTGAAACAAAAAAACATCATGCGTTATCAACCAATAAATAACAGGTTATTTGTTCGTAACAGAAAGAACCTTGCCGGGTTAATGAAACCCGAATCGGTTGCGGTTTTTCATTCGGCAGACCAGTATCCGCGCAACGGCGATCAGTATTTTACATACCGACAACAGTCGGATATGTTTTATTTTACCGGAATAGAGCAGGAAAAATCAATATTACTGCTGGCCCCCGGTTTCAGCAACGAGCAATACAGGGAGGTGTTGTTTATTTTAAAGCCCGACAAAAAGTTGGAAAAGTGGGAGGGACATAAACTTACCAAACAGGAAGCACGGGAGATTTCGGGAATTGAGTCGGTTTACTGGCTTGAAGATTTTGAGGTAACCTTACGGGAAGTGCTGCTCGACAGCAATTGTTTTTATCTCAATACCAACGAATATGTTAAATTTTTTACGGAGGTACCCGAACGTAATTTACGCTTTGCTCGCGAAATGAAAACTAAATATCCCTTGCATCAATACCATCGCCTTGCTCCGTTGGTAAAACAACTGCGACAAATAAAATCGGAGGACGAGGTGGACTTGATACGTCATGCCTGTAAAATTACCGGCAAGGCATTCGACAGGGTATTGAAAAACATTAAACCCGGTATGAAAGAGTTTGAAGTTGAGGCCGAAGTTACCGCCGAATTTATCCGCAACGGTGCCAACGGTCACGGCTATGCACCCATCATTGCTTCAGGATTAAATGCCTGCATGTTGCACTATATTGATAATGATAAAACCTGTAACGACGGTGACTTAATTTTGATGGATTTTGGAGCCGAGTATGCCAACTACACTGCCGACATGTCGCGTACCATTCCTGTGAACGGGAAATTTACCGACCGTCAAAAAGCATGTTACAATGCCGTTTTGGATGTTTTTAAACAGGCACGCGAAATGCTGGTTCCGGGAAACACTATCGACAAGGTCAATAAAGCGGTAAACAAATTGATGGAAAAGAAAATGATAGCACTGGGGCTGTTTACAAGCGAAGATGTTAAGAAACAGGACAAAGAAAATCCGCTTTATTTTAACTATTTTATGCACGGCATTTCGCACCCTTTAGGACTTGACGTGCATGATGTGGGCTCAAAATACGAACCTTTCCGTCCCGGGATGGTGGTAACCTGCGAACCCGGTATTTACATTGAAGAAGAAAATATCGGTATCCGTATTGAAAACGATATC
Organism: uncultured Lentimicrobiaceae bacterium; assembly: GCA_964400655.1. Classification (GTDB taxonomy): domain Bacteria; phylum Bacteroidota; class Bacteroidia; order Bacteroidales; family F082; genus B16-G9. Next base: position 11,062 of record CAYNVN010000084.1, on the reverse strand, counting down.
CTTATCACCGAAGAGGGCCCGGTTGACCTGATGATTGATATCCCCGTTGAACCAGATGAAATTGAAGCTGCCATGCGCCATGCCTGAAACTTTTGAACACAATAACAAAATCCAAAAATACTACAGCCTTGGCGAACTTGCCGGAAGCATCCGTAAAGTAATTACCCGGACATACACCGGTGCTTACTGGGTAAAAGCCGAAATTACCAAACTCAATTTTTATCCGTACAGCGGCCATTGTTACCCCGATTTGGTGGAAAAACAAAACCAAAAAGTAATTGCTCAAATACGGGCTACCATTTGGTCGGGAACGTATGACCTTATTACAAAAAAGTTTATACAGGTTACGGGTGAAAAACTAAAGGAGGGCATTACCGTTCTGTTTTTGGTGAAGGTGGTATATCATGAGCAACACGGCCTTTCGCTTAACATACTTGATATTGAACCTTCATTTACCCTTGGCGAAATGGCCCGCGAAAAACAGCTTTCCATCCAGCGACTGCGCCGCGAACAGCTGCTCGACCGCAATAAAAAACTGGAATTTCCCCTGTTGCCGAAACGCATTGCCGTGTTGTCGGTTGAAACCTCAAAAGGTTACCACGACTTTGTGAATATCCTCCGGAAAAACCGTTACGGCTACCATTTTGAACACACACTGTTTCCTGTTCTTTTGCAAGGAGACGGAGCTGTAAGATCAATGGTACAACAATTAAAAAATATTGCCGCTAAAACCGATATGTTTGATGTGGCGGTTATCATCAGGGGTGGGGGAGGTGATGTGGGTTTAAGTGCTTACGATACCTACCGGCTTGCTCGTGAAGTGGCTCTCTTCCCTTTACCGGTTATCACAGGCATCGGTCACTCCACCAACGAAACCGTTACCGAAATGATTGCTTATGCCAATAAAATTACTCCTACCGATGTGGCCTATTTCCTTATAGAGAAATTTGAGAACTTTCATGCCGAAGTGGCTGACTTGTCGTTAAGACTTGAATCGGCAATACAAAACAGGTTACAATTCCAGGAGGACAGACTCAATGATTTATGGGCCGATTTTAATAATCGTGTAATATTATTGGTTGAACAAAATAAAAACCAGTTGCAGCTGTATGGCGAACGGCTTCAAAACCAGGCCAAACGGTTTTTGTATTTACAGCAAAACAGGATTAACGAACTAAAATCCGGATTGGGTTATAAACCGGAAGCATTTGTTTTGCTGGAAAAAGATAAACTGAACCGGCTGACCGGTATGCTGGAATCGGTTTCAAAACGGCATATTAAAAATTCCGTTTTAAAACTTGAACATATCAACACAAAGCTTGACCTGTTAAAACCCGAAAATATTTTAAAGCGGGGTTACAGCATCACATTATTAAACGGAAAACCGCTGACTTCGGCTGATAAATTAAAACCGGGTAACCGGATTACCACACAACTATACCGGAATACCGTCGAAAGTGAAGTAACATCAATAAAATAGCACCATGAAAAACCAAACGTATAAGCAGGCCGTTGAAGAGCTTGAATCCATTGTTAATGAAATTGAAAGCGAAAACATTGCCATTGACGAGCTGGCCGAAAAAGTAAAACGGGCCTCACAACTTATCCGATTGTGCAAAACAAAGTTAACCAAAACCGAAGAAGAGGTTACAAAAGTGCTTAAAGAAATTAAAGAATCGGGTACCTGAATTTGTTTTTCCTTTACAAACTTTATCAATAAATTTTACCTTAATCCGTCTCCGGATAAGTATTTATAATCATCAGCATATTATAACAAATCCCATAATATTGTTGTTGTCTGCCGAAAATATATTTTCGTATTAATTGTCTGTTTTTATGTCAATAAATATGCAGTGTTGCCTGTACCGAAGAAATATTTTTTACCTATTGACAGCAATTAATCATTAAGCACATATTCAGACGGTTTTATAATGTAAACCTTTTTTTTGAACTGGCTCCTGGCATTTTTTTTATTACGAAGTAACTATTATTAGGTGATTTTTCCCAATATAGGAAAAATATATAGTTTATCCCGCCATGCCCGATTAGTTAAATATACTGAACATAAGCCAATTAGAATTTTTTTAGATGTTTGGCTTGTATCTTGATAGAGGTCGTCTTGCAATACAGTTTTTCATTGAGTACAAAATGTATTGCATTGTAAGTCTGCTGATTATTTTGAGTGGATGAATTATAGCTTTATTACATAGTAACATTTATAAAGTAACGAAAAAAATTATGAAGAAGCCTCTACTCTTTAATATGTTTTTGAAAAGTTTTTTTGCAAAAACATTTTTACTGTTTGTTCTCTCTGCTCTTTCACTAAGTACACTGGCACAAAACTGTTCGGTTAATGCAGGCGTTCCGCAAACCATTTGTGTGAATGATCATTTGTTTCTCCAGGGAAATTCTGCCGGAGAAGCCGACTCCGGAAACCAGCCTTACTGGTCGCAGGTATCGGGCCCCTCTGCGGTAATTATTGATCCGTTCGATATGAATACGGAAGTTGTCAATTTTGTGGCAGGTACTCTTGTGTTCAGATTAAATGGATTTTGTGAAGATGGTTCACTGATATTTCAGGATGTGACCATAACCATATTACCCATTACAAGTGCCGATGCTGGAATCGATGCTGCTTATTGTCCTGCCGATATTGCTGTTATGACGGGAAATGCTCCCGGTACCAATGAAGGAGGATTATGGGTGCAAAACTCAAGCGGGACAAATGCGGGTGTTTCGGTAAACAATACAAGCCTGCCAAACAGTCCCATTACATTCGATGCAAGTCGTTCAGGCATCGCCACTATTGTTTGGGAAATTACCGGTACCAACGGTTGCGTATCAAGAGATACGGTTGAAATAACCAACAGGGGAGGTGTAACTCCCGTTGATGCCGGTAGCGATCAGAATCTTGACCACTGTTTTTCAAGTACACAATCCACAACGCTTGACGGATCCTACGAGGGATCAGGTATCGACGGGCAGCAGGGAACGTGGGAAGTTATCAGCGGCCCCAACCTGCCAACCATTCATAATGTCCATAACAATGCTTCAAATATCTCAAACCTTATTGAAGGAACTTATTTGTTAAGATGGTCGGTTACAGGCCAGTGTGCTAACGGTTCCGATACCGTGCATATTATCGTTCCGGCACCAACGGCTGATGTGTCAGGGGCATCCATTTCCGATAAGAATCCCGTTTATTGCGATCAGCGTACATCCATCATTCTTGAAGGAAACCAGCCGGCATATATTAATGAAACAGTTGAATGGACACAGGTAAGCGGCCCTACGGGAATAACAATTGTTAATCCCAATAGTCCCGTAACGCAGGTTACAGGATTAGATGGTCATAGTACTTATGTTTTCCAATATACCATTATAAACTCCGTAACAAGTTGTAACAGCGAAGATCAAACAACCATTAGTTACATGCTCAATCCGCCAGCCATTGATATCATCGAAGATCATATTTATTCTGATTGTGGCGAAACCTCGGCATCCATCGAATATACATATGGCGGCGATGGCATTAATCAATATAGTATTCTTTCGGGGCCGGAGATGGCTGGCGTTACCTACCCAACCGACTGGGAATATATTAACAACTCTTCTCCTGCTATTATTGCCGGATTGGACAGTATGGGAACTTATACCATTCAATTCAGAAGACATACCAATGTTAACTCGGCCTGTAACACCGCATTTGATCAAACGGAAGTTACCATCTCGTTACCACCACCTGCATCCAACGCAGGAACATTTCAAATTTTAAATTGCCAGGTTACCGAAACCCAACTTATTGGAAACAATCCGTCGCCAGGTATGGGAACATGGTCACAAATATCGGGGCCATCAACCGTAATACTCGACAGTGCCAACAATACAGTTGTTCATATTGAAAACCTTTCAAACGGTTTTTACAGATTTCAGTGGCTTATTAGCGGGGGGCCAATGTGTAACGACAATACCGATTCGGTATCTGTATTGGTTTCCAATGCAACGCCAAGCCAGGTTTCTGCCGGTGACGATACTACCTTTTGCTACTTATCGCCGGTTTATCTTAATGCCGAAAGGCCTACCTACATTTTTGAAATAGGTACCTGGAGTATTGACTCAGCTTATGCTTTTACCGGAGTAAACATTGTAAATAAACACTATTGGAAAACCGAAGTAACCGGATTACAGGCCGATTCGGTTTACCGGTTTATCTGGAAAATTAGTAACGGTTGTGGGGCCTCGGCAGGCGATACGGTACAAATCTCCATTAATAATTTTAACGGGCCGGTTCAGGCCGATGCCGGTGAGGATCAATGTCTGGCCTCGGGTACCACAACCATTCAGCTTGACGGTAATGATCCCGGTGGCGGAGACGGACTATGGACACAAATTACAAACCTGCCCGGTACCATAACCGATGATTCACAATATAATACCACTGTTACCGGTGTTACCGACGGAACTTATCAGTTTGAATGGCTGATTACGGATAATATTAACTGTGGTGAAACTCGTGATACGGTTACCATTACCATAGGCAGTTCAGCTTCTGCCGATGCGGGAACCGACATACAGCTTTGTGGTGACAGCACGCAGTTAAACGGTAACAATCCCGCCCCGGGTACCGGATTGTGGACACAAATTTCAGGTAATGCCGGCGATACCATTCGTACACCCGACAACAACATTACCGATGTTATCAATTTGCAGTCGGGAAATTATAAGTTCCAGTGGGAAGTTACCGATGGTGGCTGTGTTTTTAAAGATACGGTTAAAGTATTTGTAACCTATCCTCCCGGTGATACGGCACATGCCGGTCCCGATCAAACCATTTGCGGAGCCGACACGGCAATTATGGCGGCTAACAATCCGGTTAACGGAACCGGACTTTGGACCCTGCTAAGCGGGCCCAATACCCCCACATTTGTTAACAATACCTCGGCTAACACCATAGTAAAAAACCTTATTACAGGTGATTATTCATTTATTTGGACCATATCGGTAGGCGGATTTTGTCCTCCTTCAAAAGATACCGTAAATATTTCGGTTACACTGCCTGCCAATGCCGGCCCCGACCAGGCACATTGTGATGCCGTTAGTTCGGTTAGCCTTAACGGAACTACCAATAGTATTGGTGTTTGGACTCAATATGGAAACGCTCCAAATGTGGCAACCATCGACTCTACTTCACCTAATACCGCTATTGCTTCTAACCTTATCGTGGGAACCTACGCTTTTGTATATTCCGTTGATGTCGGCGGTACCTGCGAGTCCAGCGATACCATGGAAGTAGCCATTTATGATGCGGCGGGTATGGCTTACGCAGGTCCCGATCAGGAGTTGTGTCAGGCGGCCTCTATCTTCCTGGATGCCGATCCTGCCCCTGCAAACAACTCCGGACACTGGAGCAAACTCTCCGGTCCGGCAGCCGGTAACTTTGTAGACCCGGCAGACCCTGCTACTGAATATCAGAACCCGGGATACGGGGTTTACGTTTTCGAGTGGACAGTTTCCAATCAGGATTGCTCCAACGCCGATCAGGTACGAATTACCAACTACGAACAACCCACCACACCGGATGCAGGCCCCGATCAAACCCACCTTTGTGATTCTGTAGCCGTTATGGCCGGAAATACACCAACGGTAGGGGTAGGTATATGGTCTGTCGATACCGCTATCATTCCGGCAGGAGAAACACCGGTGATACAATCACCCGTGCAGCCCGAAACAGAGATTACCAATCTGTTACCCGATACCTATCCGGGTACCTATACATTTGTATGGACCACTACAAACGGCGTTTGTGACACACTTAGAGATACGGTCGCCGTAACGGTTTACGAACCGCCTACCAAAGCCGATGCAGGAATAGATCAGGAACTTTGCGATCTGGACTTCACCTCTTTAGCGGGAAATACCATTGCCGTGGGACAGGGAACATGGACGGTGGAAGACCAGCCGGCAGGAGGTTCAACCACATTTGATGATGAACACGATCCCGTTACAACCATTCACGGCTTGAACAATGCCTACGGTGTTTACAAACTCGCATGGACATCCGATAACAGCAATGGCTGTACTTCGGCCGATACGGTTTTGATTACCAACGATCAAACGCCCACCACCGCCGATGCTTCGGGTACAACCACCGAGCTCTGCTTGTACGACCCCATGACATTGACCGGAAACACTCCAACCGTTGGAACCGGCATCTGGACACAGTATAGCGGTTCAACGGTTACCATATTAAACCCAAACAATCCGGTAACCGATGTGGTTGGTGTAGTTGCCGGTACCTATAAATTTGTATGGACAATTAGTAACGGTGTGTGTTTGTCCAGTTCCGATACGGTTGAGATTGTTGTTAATCCTATTCCGTCGCAGGCATTGGCAGGAGCCGATCAGGAACTTTGTGATGCTGTTTCCACAACATTGGATGGAAATACGCCCGGCTCGGGAAGCACAGGCACATGGAGCCAATACTCAGGCCCTACAACACTCACCTTTAATGATGTTCACGATCCAGTAACCACCGTTACGGGACTCTCTCCTGCTTCACCCGCAACCTATGAACTGGTATGGACCCACAACATTGGTATCTGTACAAAATCCGATACCATGAAAATTATTGTTTGGGCTTCTCCAAGCACCTCCTATGCCGGCCCCGATCAGGTATTATGTGACCTGACTTCCGCAACATTAACGGCAAGCACACCTGCCACAGGGTCGGGCGTATGGACACAGGCTTCAGGGCCCAACACGGCAAACATTGTAAATCCCTCTTCTCCGTCAACCGATGCGAACGGATTGATCACAGGTGATTATAATTTTGTTTATACCGTTACCAACGGAAGCGTTTGTTCTCCATCACGCGACACCGTTTTAATTGCCAACTATTCCGATATTTCAACATCGGGACCCGAAGATACCACCCTGTGTGACGGCGGCTCCATCGAGCTAAGTGTTACGGCAACCGGTGGTGAGGGTTCATACAATTACCAGTGGCAGCAATCAACCACCGATTGTAACGGAACCTGGAGTAACGTTGGTTCCAACAGTAATACCTATACAACTCCTTCACTTACCGACACAACCTACTATCGCTGCATCATAAGCAATCAGGATGGTAATTGTGACAACGATACATCAAGATGTGCAGAGGTAGCCATTGTGGATGACCCGGAATTTACCTATCAGACGGATGACGACACGGTTTGCCGGGGTGGAAATGCCACCTTTGAAGTAACAGTAGATAAAGGAACAGGCGTTTTCTCTTATCAATGGCAGAGTGCATCGGATTGTGGGGGACCATGGACAGATATTAACGGCGCAACAAGCAGCTCATACAATACAGGAACCATGAATACGGCAGGAGACTACTACTATCAGTGTCTTGTTACTCAAAGCGGTGTCGGTTGTGATGCGCTTACTTCAAATTGTATGGAGCTTACGGTTAATCCCGATCCTCATATTGATGTTCAACCGGTCGGTAATACCATTTGTTCCGGTTCAACACATACCATGAGTGTAACAGCATCCGGCGGTTCGGGACATTTCCGCTATCGCTGGCGGAGATCTTCCACCGGAACAGGCGGATGGACAACGGTTCAAACCGGAACCAGCAACACTTATACAACGGATATCCTTGACTCAACCCATTATTACCGGGTAAGAGTAATTGACGATGTAAACGGGTGTAACAATCGTTTATCAAATATAGTTGCCGTTTATGTGCCGGGAATTGTTACCCAGCCTGCCGGCGATACCATTTGCGACGGCGGTTCTGTTACCATGGACGTGAACGCGGAAAGCGGATCAGCTACCCTTGCCTATCAATGGGAACGCTCCAATAGCAACAACCCTTATTCGTGGACCACTGTTGGTACAAACAGCACCAGCTACACAACGGCAGCCCTCACAACAGGTTCCTATTATTACAGATGTGTAATAACGGTTACATCGCCAGATTGTGCCGATTTGGTTACCGATACCACCGAGGTAAAAGTAAAAGCCGATCCGGTAATTGTAACCCAACCTGAAGGCGACACCATTTGTAATGGCGATAACCATACCATGACCGTTATTCCCCAGGGTGGTGTGGGAACTTTTAGCTATCAATGGCAACAATCCACCACCGATTGTTCTTCCGGCTGGTCGGATATTTCAGGAGCCACAAGCAACAGTTATACAACACCGGCCCTTACGCAAACAACCTATTATCAATGTGTTGTGGGTGAATCGGGGGTTGATTGTAATACCAACACTTCCACCTGTGCCACTGTTTTGGTCAACAATCTGAATCCGGGCGATATTTTACAGGAACAAACCCTTTGTGAAGGTTATGCTCCGGCAAAGCTCACCAGTAACAACGACGCAACGGCTGACGATCCCAATGCCGTAATAAGCTATCAATGGGAAGAAAGCAGCGACGGAACTTCCTTTACCGATATTGCGGGAGCCACCTCATCGGAGTACTCCCCGGGAGTTTTGACGGCTGACAGATGGTATCGTCGAAAAGCGATTTCAACATTGGGCAGTTCGGTTTGTACCGATTATTCCAACACCGTCCATATATGGATCAACAACATTACGGCCGGAACCATTGCTGTCGACCAAACCATTTGTGAAGGCTCAACGCCGGCAACACTGACTGGAACCGTTCCTGTTACCGATGGTACTGTTTCTTATTTCTGGGAAGAGAGCCCCGATGGTATTAATTATACATTACCTGCCGGTACCAATACCGATAAAGACTTTTCACCCGGAGCTTTAACAGCTGATACCTGGTATCGAAGAATAGATTTTTCATCTCTTAACAGTGTAACCTGTACCGATACCACCAACGTAATTAAAATTACCGTTAACAATATTACAACACCGGGTTCCATAAGCTCTGACCAAACCATTTGCGAAAACGGCACACCTTCCCTTTTCCAAAGTACTGGAGCCGCAGCCGGTGATGGTGTTATTACCTATCAGTGGCAAAGTAGCAGCGACGGATCATCCTATGCTGATATTACGGGAGCTACCGGCGACACCTATCAGGCAGGTGTACTGACACAGGATACATGGTACAGGCGTATGGCCATTTCAACCCTTAACAATCATACCTGTTCCGAATCGTCCAACGAAATTGAGGTCACCGTTAATAATATTGACGGAGGTGCCATTGCAGATGACCAGGAAATTTGTACGGGCGGTACTCCCGACCTGTTTACATCAACCGATGACGGAACCGCCGACGGAACCATTAGTTACCAATGGCAATTAAGTGCCGACGGGGTTAACTTTGTTGATATTCCTTCGGCAACCTCTTCAACCTATCAGGAAACGGCTACGCTGACTGCCGACCGGTGGTATCAAAGAATTGCCACATCAACCCTGACAGGTGATCCGGTAACATGCGACGACAATTCAAACTTTGTAAAGGTTACCGTTGTGCCTGATCCTGAAATCACAAGTCAGCCAACAGGCACAACCCTGTGTAGCGGCGGCACCACCACCATTAGCGTTACTGCCGGCGGCGGCACACCTTCACTAAATTACGAATGGCAGGAGTCAAACAGCAATGCTCCATATTTGTGGAACCCAACATCAGTAGGTTCCGGATGGAATACCCCTTCCTATACAACACCCGTTTTAACCGACGACAGATACTACCGGGTAGTGATTACGGCTACCGGCAACGGTTGTAATGAAGTGATTTCCGACACGGTTGCAGTAGTGGTAAACAATGTTGCTGCTGGTGTTATAACAGGTACCGATACCGTTTGTGAAGGAACCGTCCCCAACACCATTACCGGCACACATGCCACCTGCGACGGCGATACAATCTATCAGTGGCAATCAGGTACCGATGGTATAGCATTTTCCGATATTGCTGGTGCCACATCAAAGGATTATTTACCGGCAGCATTGACCGTTGACACCTGGTTCCGCCGTATTGACAAATCATCACTCAGCGGACAGGAGTGTACCGATACCACCAATGTTATTAAAATTACCGTTAACAACGTAACGGCAGGTTCCATAGCAGCCGATCAGGAAGTTTGTGCCCTTTCGGGCGATCCTGCTGCATTTACTCAAACAGCTGCTTCAACCGGTGACGGTAATCTTAGTTACCAGTGGCAACAAAGCAGCGATAATTTTACGTTCACTGATATTCCGGGTGCAACCTCAACAACTTACGATCCGCCTGCACTGGCAGATACAACCTGGTTTAAACGTATTGTAACCAGTACTTTGGGAACGCACACCTGCTCTGTTGAAAGCAATACGCTTGTTATCAATGCCAACGATTGTCCCGATATTGAACTTGTAAAAACAGGAGTGGTTAATGATGGCGGTGACGGTGTGGTTGATGCGGGAGATGAAATCCATTACACCTTTACCGTAACCAACACTGGAAATGTTACACTTACAAACATTTTTATTACCGATCCGGATGCCGTATTAAGCGGAGGCCCGATTCCTTCTCTTGCCTCTGGAGCTGTTGACAACAGTACCTTTACTGCTATTTATACCATTACGCAAGCCGATATCGATACCGGCTCGTTTACCAATACGGCGGTGGTTCACGGTACTTCTCCAAAAAATACCGAAGTAACGGATACATCAGGTTATACTGCACAGTTCAATCAAATACCGGCTGTTGAGGTAACCAAAACAGCCACCGATATTGGCGGCACTCTCATGCCTACAACTTATGATACACCGGGAGATGTAATCAATTATACGATTACTTTTGAAAATACCGGAAACGTATCGGTTTACAATGTCTCCATGACCGACCCCTATGCAACGTCGGGGCCAACCTATGTAAGTGGCGACAATGCTCCTGTAAATGTGCTTGATCCGGGCGAAATATGGACTTACAGTGCTTCACACACGGTAACACAGGCCGACATCGACACGGCACAATTTATCAATACGGCTACCGGAACAGGAATGGCCGACACACTGGGAACAGGAAGCGGCAATACGCCCGTTTCGGATCATGACACAGCTGTTGTTTATGCCGATCAAAATCCTGCTTTAACCATTGTTAAATCACAAACCGGAG
>CAYNVN010000083.1:0-12980 GCA_964400655.1 uncultured Lentimicrobiaceae bacterium | reverse complement strand
GGCTTGCCGCACGGGATTTTTTTTGTTGACAATATTCTTGTTGCCGGATGCTTGTTGCTTGTCCCCAACCGCAAGCCCCATCGTCATCCCGAAGGAGGTACGACTGAGGGATCTCCCGGGGTAGCAGCCTGCCTCTTAGGCAAAAGGGAGTTCGGTCGTTTAAAGCAGGGGATTCCCGCCCGTACCGAACGGTACGTTCGGGCGGGTCTCGGTCGTGCCTCCCTCGAAATGACGGGGTGGTGGCGGAATGACGAAGAAATATTGGTCGTAGGAATAGTGTGTTACTTGTTGCTTGTTGCTGCCCCTCCCGTCAGCCCATCGTCATCCCGAAGGAGGTACGACTGAGGGATCTCCCGGGCATTGGCCTGCACCGCTGTAACTCTGAGCGGAGTCGAAGAGTGACAATACTACGCCCTTCGGTCATCCTGCCTGCCGTTTGATTTGTTTTGTCCGGCAATTACAGCTCCAATACAATTACTTTTTCGTTAAAAAGATTTAGGTTTGGGGGCTTTTTGTCAAAAATGCCGTAAAATGCCGAGCCGCTTCCCGTAAGCGATGCGTAAAGTGCTCCGGCTTTGTAAAGTTGTTCTTTTATGGTAAGCAGATTGTGCGGTAAAACGGATTCAAAGTCGTTGAAAAGTTCTGCTCGCCACCTTTCGAAATCTTTTTCCAATACCAGTTTTTTAAGGTTGTATTGCGGGGCTTTGGGTACAATCTTTTGAAATGCCTCTCTTGTTGAAATTTGCTTTTGGGGCAATACCAGCAGGCAATAATATCCTTTCAGGCTAAACTGTACCGGTTCAACAACATGGCCGCGTCCAATAACGTAAGCAGGTTTGTTGTGGACAAAAAAGCTGCAGTCGCTACATAAACGGGCAGCCATTTGTAACAATTTTTTTTCTGTAATTTTAAGGTTATGGTGTTTTAAAATCTCTTTTAAGAAAAACAGTGCATCGGCCGAACCTCCGCCAAGTCCTGAGGCTTCCGGAATGTTTTTCAGCAAATGTATCTCCTGTGGCGGGATATTAAACGTATGCCGTACCATTTCCCATGCTTTGGTGATAAGGTTGTTTTGCGATAAATCTGTTTTGTTTTGGCCCCATACGGTCAGGTTGTATTGTGCTGATTTTTTAAACTCAACCACATCGTAAAGCGGTATGGGGTAAAAAACGGAACGCAGATTATGAAACCCGTCCTCTCTTTTCACGGCCACCTGCAGGCCCAGGTTGATTTTTGCATTGGGAAAACAGAGCATTTGTTTTTAATGTAAAGATAGCTAAAAAACAAAAAAACCGTTCAAAAGGTTAATTTTGAACGGTTTTTATAATGTTGAAGGGTGGTAGATGGGATTTGAACCCACGACCCCTGGAACCACAATCCAGTGCTCTAACCAACTGAGCTACAACCACCGTTTTTTTGGAGGTGCAAATATACAAATATTTTTAGTTTTTAAAACTTTTTGCAGAAATTTGAGCTTGAAATTTTACTCCCGTTTTACCGCGTAAAGTCATACCTTTGCCTTGTTTAACATTGCCGTTTATGAAACGATACTTAATGCTTTTTTTGTTGGCGGGGTTAGCCGCACTTGTTAATGCACAGCATAAACCTTTTCAGTTTGGGGTTAAGGCTTCGGGTAATATGGGTTGGTTTAAAACCGATGCGCAGCATTATAACAACGAGGGAGTTAAACCCGGGTTTTCCTGGGGTTTTGTGGCCGACTTTTATTTAATGGAACACTATTCGGTTACCACCGGTTTCGATATGGTTTATCTCAACGGAAAACTTTCTTATCCGTATCTCGTAGCAGAAGATCCCGCCTATCTGGTAGATACGGTTACCACTACTTTTAAAACCAATTACGTTCAACTGCCTGTTGTATTTACTATGAAAACCAATACGATAAAGGGGTTGCGGTTTTACGGGCAAATTGGTGCTGCTGCCGGAATTTTAATAAAGGCACGCGAGGAGATTGTTGATAATGGTGTGGTTATAAAAGATGGAAACAGTAACATGTTTACAACGCTGAGGGGTTCGTTTATTTTTGGAACCGGAATAGAGATTCCCTTTGGAAAATCTACCTATCTGCAAAGCGGAGTTCAGTTTAACAACGGTTTTACCGATGTTTTAAAAGGAAACAACCGGGCGTTTCCTGAAATTGAAAATGATGCCCGCAGTAACTTTTTTGAATTCAATCTGAGTATTATTTTTTAAACCTTTATCATCGTGAAGATAGCCTTATCACAACTTAATTATCATATCGGAAATTTCGACTCCAATGTCGAAAAAATTGTTCGCGAGATTGATCGTGCAGTAAAAGCCGGTGCCGATCTGATTGTTTTTTCGGAACTGGCGGTATCGGGCTATCCCCCCCGCGATTTTTTGGAGTTTAATGATTTTGTAAAACGGTGTAACCGGGCGGTTGAAACCATAGCACGGAATTGTAATAACATAGCTGCCATTGTAGGAACACCCGTGTTTAACAAAAGCCCCAAAGGAAAACCCCTTTACAATGCCGCCGCTTTTTGTTATAAGGGCAGGGTACAGCATCTGATAAAAAAAACTTTGTTGCCCAATTACGATATTTTTGACGAGTACCGTTATTTTGAACCCAATAACGAGTTTGAAGTTGTTGAGTACAAAGGCAGCAAACTGGCAGTGACCATTTGTGAAGACCTGTGGAATGTTCAGGATAATCCACTTTACACGGTAAACCCCATGGACGAGCTAATGAAACATCATCCCGATATGATAATTAACATTGCCGCTTCTCCTTTTGATTATAAACAGGCCAAAACACGCAAAGAGGTGCTTTACCGTAATGCGGTACAATACAACCTGCCTTTGGTTTATGTAAATCATGTGGGGGCACAAACCGAACTGTTGTTTGACGGCGGTTCGCTGGTTATGGATAACAAAGGTTCCGTTAAGTGCGAGCTTAAATATTTTGAAGAAGACTTCCGGGTGGTTGATATGAACAGGCTTCAGGAGAATGCAGATGTTAAGCAGAATGATTTTCAGGAAATAGAGTTGATACATGATGCTTTGGTAATGGGTGTGAAGAATTATTTCGAAAAGCTGGGTTTTAGCAAAGCCATTCTGGGATTGTCGGGAGGCATTGATTCGGCGGTAACTGCGGTAATTGCTGCCCGTGCACTGGGAAACGAAAATGTTTACAATGTTTTGCTGCCTTCGAGGTTTTCTTCGGATCATTCTGTAAAAGATGCCGTGGAACTGGCTGAAAATATGGGTGCGCCGTACGATATTATTGAAATTGAAAATACCTTTAATGCGTTGGAACAAACCCTGAAACCCTATTTTAAAGGATTGCCTTTCAATATTGCGGAGGAGAATCTGCAGGCACGGGCAAGGGGCGTTATTTTGATGGGGCTGTCCAATAAGTTCGGGTATATTCTTTTAAATACAAGCAATAAAAGCGAAGCTGCCGTGGGATACGGAACGTTGTACGGTGACATGAACGGCGGACTTTCGGTATTGGGCGATGTTTACAAAACGCAGGTTTTTGAGCTGGCCCGTTTCATCAACAGAAAAAAAGAGGTAATTCCCGAAAACATCATCACCAAGCCCCCTTCGGCCGAGCTGCGCCCTGATCAAAAGGATTCCGACTCATTACCCGAATACGATATTCTTGACGAGATATTATATCAATACATTGAGCAGCGTAAAGGCCCCAAAGAGATTATTGACGCGGGTTATGATGAGGCGCTGGTTAACCGGATATTGAAAATGGTAAATACCAACGAGTACAAACGTTATCAAACGCCGCCGATTTTGAGGGTTTCGTCGAAGGCTTTCGGTATGGGGAGGCGTATGCCCATTGTGGCGAGGTATCTGCTGTAGGGCGTATAAAAAAACCCGAATGTTCAACATTCGGGTTTTTTATTTATTTGGAGATTTTCTCTCTATTTTACTGCATCCACAATGGCTTTAAAAGCTTCGGGATGGTTCATGGCGAGGTCGGCAAGAACCTTACGGCTCATCTGGATATCCTTTTTATGGAGTTTACCCATAAATTCTGAGTAGGACATACCATGTAGTCTGGCACCTGCATTAATTCTTTGGATCCATAACGATCTAAAGGTACGTTTTTTTGCTCGTCTGTCGCGGTAGGCATATTGTAAGCCCTTTTCCAGCGAATTTTTCGCTACCGTCCAAACATTTTTTCTGCGTCCGAACTGACCCTTGGTCATTTTCATGAGCTTCTTTCTTCTTGCTCTCGACGCAACTGCGTTTACTGATCTTGGCATTTTTTTAAATTTTTTTCGTTACAGCGTTCCCGAAACTCATCAGGAAACTTTATCCGGCTGTAACAAAGTTAAACATTGGTTAATTAACGAATCATGCTGCGGATGGTTTTTTCGTCCGCTTTGTCAATAATGGTAAAGTAAGTCAGGTTGCGTTTACGCTTGGTTGACTTCTTTGTCAAAATGTGACTTTTGTAAGCATGCTTCCTCTTAATTTTGCCAGAGCCGGTTTTCACAAACCTTTTTTTAGCACTGGCTTTCGTTTTCATTTTTGGCATCGCTTAAATGAATTTAAATTGATTTATAAATAGTTTAAAAAAAACTTCTACTTTTTCGGCGCAATGATCATAATCATACGCTTTCCTTCCAGTTTGGGCAGTCGTTCCACTTTACCGTAATCTTCAAGTGCTTCGGCAAAGCGTAACAAAATCAGCTCGCCCTTATCTTTGTAAATAATTGAGCGGCCTTTAAAAAACACGTCCACTTTAACTTTTGCCCCTTCCTGAAGGAATTTAATGGCGTGTTTCAGTTTGAAATCAAAATCGTGATCGTCGGTATTGGGCCCCAGCCTAATTTCTTTAACCACAATTTTTGCCGATTTGGCTTTGATCTCTTTTTGTTTCTTTTTTTGTTCGTAAAGAAACTTTTTGTAATCCATGATTTTGCAGACCGGCGGATTGGCTGTAGGTGAAATTTCTACCAAATCCAGTCCCAGTTCATCTGCTTTTTGCAAAGCGTCACGAAGCTGGTATATATCGCTTTCAACATTATCGCCTACCAGTCGTACAACCGGTGCAGTGATCCGTTCGTTAATTCTGTGCGGATCTTCTTTTTTAACGTATGGTCTGCGCGGACCCCGTCTGCCTCTGTACTGTGCTATTGTTTAATCCTCCTATATTAGTTAATACTTGTTTATTGAATATTCATCAATTGTTCACACTCTTTATTTACCATATCGGCAAATGCCTCAATGCTGTATGTGCCAAGGTCTTCACCGCCATGTTTACGAACCGAAACCGTGCCTTCTCCCTCTTCTTTTTCTCCTACAATCAGCATATACGGAATTTTTTTCATTTCCGCATCTCTGATCTTTCTTCCGGTTTTCTCACTTCGTCCGTCAATGAGGGCGCGAATTTCGGAATTTTTCAGCAAAGTTAAAACTTTTTCGGCGTAATCCTGATATTTTTCGCTGATTGGCAATATTATAGCCTGTTCGGGGGTAAGCCAAAGCGGGAAGTTTCCGGCGCAGTGTTCTATTAAAACGGCCACAAATCTTTCCATTGAACCAAAGGGCGCACGGTGTATCATCACCGGACGATGCTTTTCGTTATCGGCACCAATGTAAGTAAGGTCAAAGCGTTCGGGCAGGTTGTAATCAACCTGAATGGTTCCCAGCTGCCATTTTCTTCCAATGGCATCGCGTACCATAAAGTCCATTTTAGGGCCGTAAAAAGCGGCTTCGCCATATTCTATTTTGGCATCCAGTCCGCGTTCTTCGGCCACTTCAATAATGGCTCTTTCGGCTTTTTCCCAGTTTTCGTCGCTTCCAATGTACTTTTCGGGATTGTTTGGGTCGCGCAACGAAATCTGTGTTATGAAATCATCAAAGCTTAAGGCTTTAAAGATTCTCATAATGATGTCGATTACCCCGTTAAATTCTTCTTTTATTTGGTCGGGAGTACAGAAAATGTGTGCATCATCCTGGGTAAATCCTCTAACCCTTGTCAATCCGTGTAATTCGCCGCTTTGTTCGTAACGGTAAACCGTTCCGAATTCGGCATAACGAACGGGAAGGTCTCGATAGGAGTGAGGAGTAACTTTATAAATTTCGCAGTGGTGTGGGCAGTTCATCGGTTTCAGGAAAAACTCTTCGCCTTCCTGCGGGGTGGTGATGGGTCTGAACGACTCGGCTCCGTATTTTTGATAATGCCCCGATGTTTTATACAGATTAACATCGCCGATATGCGGGGTGATAACCGGTTCGTAACCGGCTTCACGCTGTACTTTTTTAAGATATTGTTCCAGCAGTTCTCTCAGTTGTGCACCTTTGGGAAGCCAAAGCGGAAGCCCTTGTCCTACTTTTTCGGAGAAGGCAAACAGTTCCATTTGTTTCCCCAAAACACGATGGTCGCGTTTTTTGGCTTCTTCCAGTAACTCAAGGTATTCGGTAAGTTCTTTCTTTTTAGGAAACGTGATGCCGTAGATACGGGTAAGCTGTTTTCTGGTTTCGTCGCCCCGCCAGTAAGCACCGGCTATTTTCAGCAGTTTAATGGCTTTTATGGGAGCGGTGTCGGGCAAATGAGGCCCGCGACACAAGTCGGTAAAGCTGCCGGTTTCGTAGAAGGTTATTTCACCGTCTTCCAGTTCGTTTATCAGTTCCAGTTTATATTCGTCACCTTTTTCGGTAAAGTATTGTAATGCTTCGGCTTTTGAAACCTCTTTTCTTACGAATGCTTGTTTTTGTCTGGCAAGCTCCTGCATTTTTTGCTCTATCTTCGGAAAGTCTTTTTCCGAAACGGAGTAATCGCCAAAGTCAATGTCGTAATAAAATCCGTTTTCGATGTCGGGGCCAATGCCGAACTTAACACCCGGATAGAGCGCTTCGATGGCCTCGGCCATCAGGTGTGCCGACGAGTGCCACATGGTGGCTTTACCTTCTTCGTCGCGCCAGGTCAAAAGCTGTACTTCAGCATCTTCGTTTATGGGGCGAACAGCCTCCATAACAACTCCGTTTACTTTGGCCGACAATACGTTTCGTGCCAGCCCTTCGCTGATGCTTTTGGCAATATCCATGGCAGTGGTGCCTTTGGGAAATTGCTTAACGGTTCCGTCCGGTAAGGTTATATTAATCATAGGTCAAATAAGTCTCAAAAAAATTGGCTGCAAAAGTAATAAAAATGGGTTAATAACCAACGGGATAAGGATGTTTATTTTGGGGTTTCGGTATGTCTTGTTGCTTGTTGCTGGTGATTCAAGGTTTTGAGGTTTGAGGTTTGAAAGTTTGATGTTTTAATGAACCGCAAAGACGCTAAGGCGCGAGGGGAACCTTTTTGGTTGCTGGATGCTTGTTGCTCCCGCAAGCCCCATATCGTCATTCCGAGGGAAGCGAACCCGAAAGCTTTCGGGGAGCGACGAGGAATCTTCCCAGCATCAGCCTGCCCCTTAGGCAAAAGGGAATTCGGTCGATTATAGGCGGGGGATTCCCGCCTGTCGGCAGGGCAGGCCTCCTCCTTCGTCGTCGGAATGACGTGTGAGAGGCGGTCGTCGGAATGACGAAGAAAAATGAAGCGGTCGTTCCTCCCTCGAAATGACGGGGGTGGTGGCGGAATGGCGGAGAAGAAAGAAAAGGAGGCATGACCGAAGCCGAAGCCTGTCCGAACGCTAAACGCTGAACGCTGAACGCCAGACTTTAGGCACTCCAAGCACTCCAAACTTTAGTACACTTTAGGCACTCCAAACTCCAGGCACTCCATTACGGTATCCCCATGTACTTATGGCTTTGAAGTGAAATTCGCCATTTAGGGTGTTGCATTACGTAATTGGTGAGCGTTTCCATGATTTCTGCGGCCACACTCCACTCGGGTTGAAGATAGAGGAGGCAGTTGCTGCCGACTTTGGCTGCATTTTTTTCGGCCCAGTGTAAATCGGTATGTTTTTGAATGATAACTTTAAGTTCGCTGGCACGTGGAAATGTTTCTTCCAGCGGTGGCGAGAACTGTTTCGGAGAAAGACATATCCAGTCCCACGCACCGGTTAAACGGCTTACACCTGATGTTTCAATCATGGTTTTTACGCCCCTTTTACGGAGTTCCGTGGTAAGATAATCCAACGGATAGTTAGAGGGTTCGCCACCGGTAACCACCACTGTTTTGGCAGGAGTGGCAGCAGCTCTTTCGATAACGGGGTCAATGTCCACCGGAGGGAAAAGGTCGGCATTCCACGACTCTTTGATGTCGCACCAGCTGCACCCTACATCGCAGCCGCCGATACGAAGGAAGTAGGCAGCTTTTCCCATGTTAAAGCCTTCGCCCTGCAGGGTGTAAAATTCCTCCATTACCGGCAGTTTTTTGCCGCCGTCAAATATATCCGTTGCTCTGCCCATTATTTTTTGATAAAGGATTTTGAAACAACTCTCTTTCCGTTAATCAGATTAATGGTATAAAGGCCCGGTGCAAGTTTGTAGGTTTTTAAACCAAGGATAATCTCTCCTTTTTTTCGTTTGATAACATGTTTTTTAAACCGTAGCAATCTGCCGGATGAATCGAACAACTGCAAATTATATTCGCCGTCGGGCAGTCCTGAGATATTGAGTTTTAGTTTTGAGCCTTCAAGAGGGTTGGGACTGATGGTAAAATCAAAACTGTTGCCGCCGTTGCTGATTACTATGGAAACCTGATCGCCGGTCCATTTACCCGTATTAAAATCGTAAGCACTTTGTGAACCGAGGCTGGTTTTTTCGGAGCTTAAAACGGCTTTTTTACCGTCAACAAAAACAAAACTTTCGGTTTGTGTGGTCATAATATTGGGCATGTCGATGCGCCGTTTATTACCTGAAAAGAAGCGGTGATCTTTGAAATCGAAAAGAATCCATGTAAACGGTACCCACGATTTGTTGGTATAACCCAGCAGTACCACCTCTTTGTGTTTTGAATTGTAATCGGCAGCGGTTATCAATCCCGAAACGTTGAACGAATCAATTAACGAAGCAGCATATTCGCCGGGTGTTTTGGGCAGTGCGTAAACCCTGGTTTTATAATTTTCCCAGTTTTTGGAAAAGAGGTAAAGCGAATCGCCAGCAGCCATAACCGCCTCGCAATCATAGTTGTTGTAACGGCGTTTTTCAATCTTTTTGTTGGGCTGATCGGGATAATAAAAAAAGATGACATCTGCATTTACCGTTGCGTCGCCTGATTCGGGAATATCATCAATTTTCACTTTGTAAATTTTAAGGTCGGTACGGTTTCCCGAATTGTTGCCAAAATCGCCGATATAGACAAATTCACTATCCTGTGCCATATCCTCCCAGTCAACGTTGGTGGCATTGCTGATGGTGATTCGCTGGATGATTTTTCCGGTTGCAGTATCAAGTTTGTAAATTACCGGTTTCCCGCCGCTGTCGTTTAATGTCCATAATCCGCCATTGAAAAAGGCCAGTCCTGATGTTTCTTCCACCTCGTCGGGCAGTTTGTATTTTAAGGGTGGGGTGAACAGGGTGATGTTGTAGGTGCAGCTGCCGTCGTTGAGGGTGGCATCGGGATTGTAATTGTTTGCCTGTTGATCGGTGCAGCCGGCAACCTGTGCATTTGTTACGGCCGTAAACGCGGAAAACAGCAATAATATAATAAGACGTAGAAACATGGTTTATAATATATAATGAAAGGATTTTACCCGTAATACTCTTTTTTGTAAGCTTTCAGCGTGTTGTTCAACAGCGATGCAATGGTCATGGGGCCTACGCCGCCCGGTACGGGGGTGATATAGGATGCTTTTTTGCTTACTTCATCAAAATCGACATCGCCAACCAGCCGGTAACCTTTTTTAGCGGTTTTGTCTTCAACGCGATGAATGCCCACATCAATAACTACCGCTCCTTCTTTTACCATATCTGCTTTAACAAACTGCGGGCTTCCTATGGCGGCAATCAGAATGTCGGCCTTACGGGTTATTTCATCAAGGTTTTGGGTTTTGCTGTGGCAAAGGGTTACGGTGGCATTTCCGGGGTTGGTTTTTTTCGACATCAAAATGCTCATGGGTGAGCCAACAATGTTTGAACGTCCCAGTACCACGCAGTTTTTACCTTCGGTTTCGATGTTGTAATAGCGGAGGATTTCCATAATACCTGCCGGTGTTGCCGAAACAAACCCGGGTTGTCCGATGGCCATTTTTCCCACATTAACCGGATGGAAACCGTCAACATCTTTGGAGGGTTTTATGCGTTCGATGATTTTTTCTTCGTTGATATGTTTTGGCAACGGAAGCTGTACAATGAATCCGTCAATTTCCGGATCGCGGTTTAAAAAGTCAATTACGTCGAGGAGTTCTTTTTCGGTAGTATCTTCGGGATAGCGATATATTGATGAGATCATTCCTACGCCGTTGGCAGCTTTTTCTTTGCTGGCAACATAAGTTTCGCTGGCGGGATCGTTACCAACGATAACGGCGGCAAGGTGGGGGCCGGATTCGCCCCTGTCAATCATTTCGGCTACCTCTTTTTTTATTGACTCTTTAAGCTCTTTGGCAACCAGCTTGCCATCGAGTAGTTGTGCTGTTTTTTTCTCTTTTGCCATGGGTTTGGTTTTTATTGTTTCATGAGGAAGGAGCGGCTTTTCCCTTTATCTCCTTCTAAGGAAAGAATTGTTTACGTTGATACTATTTTGTGAACTCTTAAAACTTGCTTTATGGTTGATAATTAAACGATGTGCAAAGTTAATTCTTTTTGTTTTTAATGAGAGCGGTTTGTTGTTATCCGAAAACAGACAGACTTAAAAACAATTTCCATGGTTCGGTTTGTTGCACATAACACTTCAGAAGGTGTTATGGTTTTTTTTATGTCTTTGAAAGGTGCTTTAGCGGTTTGGATATGGTGTGAGCCTCAGCTTAAAGCCTGTGTTTTTTTATAATTGTATCTAATAATTTGATATAGCTTGTTATTCATATATGCAACTAATTGAGGCGTGCACCCCCAAATTTGGTGTTTTTTTATGGTTACTTAAATAATATTTAATATCAATTTTGATTTTTTATTTTCTATTGCAACAAATATTCAAATACTATTATTTTTTAATATTTACTCTGCTGATTTATTTATTGTTTCGGTTACAATTTTTCCCATTATTTCTGTAACTGCTTTTGATATTGGTACAATATCAAGTTCAGGAAACATCATGCTTACCATCCAGGGTTTCATTTTCATATAACGTAAAGTAGTTTTTCCGTTTTCTCTTGCAACAATAATGCTTTTCGGCATCATTACTCCCATATCAAAACTCATTATATTTAGTGCTTTATGTGATTTTGGAGCGTTACATATTTGAATGATTCGATATTCAAAATCCTCAGGTATTTCAAGGTTTTTTTTCTTATAAGTCTCTTTCATATTGTGGATGCTAACAACTGCAAAATTATTTTCCTTCACTACTTTTGTTAAAGTTGCAATGACATCATCGTAAGGTGCATTTGTTGCATGTTTCTCAACAATATTGCCCATCAACCATTTTGATAAAATTTTTTTCATTCTGTTTTTTTTAGATTTATCTGTTTAATAGTTTGTATTTAATCATTTGTTAAAGTTTTATTTCAATAACTTTTAATGTACGACAACTTAAGGGTATGTGGTATTTTTCGTTTCATATATACCTGAACCCGTCAAATTAAACTACAATCTTATTAACCCCTTTTAAAATAATGGTAAAAGCGATTTACCTGCGGCCTTTCATCATGCGCATCATTTTTTTGCCGCCGCCGGTGGTGAGTTTTTTCATCATTTTGCTGGTTTCCGAAAATTGTTTGATCAAACGGTTAACTTCCTGAATATCGGTACCGCTTCCTTTGGCAATGCGTTTACGGCGGGCACCATTCAGCAATTTCGGGTTGGCCCGTTCTTCGGGTGTCATGGAATAAATAATGGCTTCAATGCCTTTAAAAGCATCGTCGTCGATGTCCATATCTTTAATGGCTTTTCCCATTCCGGGAATCATACCCATCAAATCTTTAATGTTTCCCATCTTTTTGATCTGTTTGATCTGCTTCAGGAAATCATTAAAATCAAACTGATTTTTAGCGATTCGTTTTTGCAGGCGGCGGGCCTCTTCGTCATCAAACTGTTCTTGTGCTTTTTCAACAAGGCTAACAATATCGCCCATGCCCAAAATACGGTCGGCCATACGGCTTGGGTGGAACAGGTCGAGGGCATCCATTTTTTCGCCGATTCCCATAAATTTAATGGGCTTGTTAACAACGGCTTTAATGGTAAGAGCAGCACCACCCCGGGTGTCGCCGTCTAATTTGGTGAGTACCACCCCGTCGAAATTGAGGCGATCGTTAAAAGCTTTGGCTGTGTTAACGGCATCCTGACCGGTCATGGCATCAACTACAAACAGAATCTCCTGCGGGTTGATGGCATTTTTGATGGCGGCAATCTCGTTCATCATCTCTTCATCAACAGCCAAACGTCCGGCGGTATCGACGATAACAACGTTTTTTCCTGTTTCCTTGGCATGTTTGATGGCGTTTTGAGCAATCTTAACAGGATTTTTGTTTTCGGGTTCGGAATATACCTCCACACCCACCTGTTCGCCAAGCACATTTAACTGGTCGATGGCGGCAGGACGATATACGTCGCCGGCAACCAGCATGGGTTGTTTTGTACGTTTCGATTTAAGGTAATTGGCAAGTTTTGCCGAGAAAGTTGTTTTTCCGGAACCCTGCAAGCCGGCAATTAAAATAACGGCGGGGTTTCCTTTCAGGTTAATGTCAACATGTTCGCCGCCCATAAGCTCTGCCAGCTCATCGTGAACGATCTTTACCATTAGTTCGCCGGGCTTAACCGCGGTAAGCACTTTGCTTCCGAGGGCTTTTTCTTTTACTCTTGAAGTAAAATCTTTGGCTATTTTATAGCTTACGTCCGCTTCAATCAGTGCTTTACGAATCTCTTTTACCGATTCGGCCACGTTGATTTCGGTAATTCTGCCTTGTCCTTTTAATATTTTGAACGACCTG